>NZ_JAUQTX010000054.1:0-31025 GCF_059803775.1 Azospirillum sp. UFLA03-27
CGCAACGCAACGAACAGATCAGCCAGATGCATGCCTTCAACCACGCCAAGCGACGGACAGGGGCAGGATGCCCATCCTGATGAACAGCGCCACGGCGGCTTGGTTTCGCGGTTACATTGCCGCGCGGCGGCGGCTCCCGCCCCTGGGTCGCCGCGCCGCGGCATCCCTTTTGACGAGGAGCGAAGAGGGGTTAGCCGCCCCCTCGCTTAGCGATGCATTAACCATGATCGCCTGACCATGCCCTCAGACAGCGTGCCTCGACGAGGCGAACCAGGGGAGCGTGGCTCATGACGGGACGGGTGCTTGGCGGAGTGTTGGCCGCCTGGGTGTTGTGGAGCGGTGCCGCCGCCGCGTCGGCGCTGTGCCCGGTCCCGCCCGGCGCGGATTCCACCGCCGCCGGACTGACGCACAGCCGGGCCGCCCTGGCCGCCGGGCACCCGCTGACGGTCGTCGCGATGGGGTCGTCCAGCACGGAAGGCGTCGGGGCCACCACCATCACCGCCACCTACCCCGCCCAGCTCGACGCCATTCTGGAGCAGCGTCACGCCGCATCGGCCATCCAGGTCCTGAACAAGGGCATCGGCGGCGAGACGGCAGGGGCCAACCTCGTCCGCTTCGACAAGGACGTGCTGGCTGCCAAGCCGGACCTCGTGGTCTGGCAGGTCGGAACCAACGACAGCTTCCAGAAGGTGCCGCTCGACGCCTTCGCCGCCACCCTGCGCGACGGCATCGCCCGCATCCGCAAGACCGGCGCCGACGTCATCCTGATGAACCCGCAGTCCTTCCCCGGCGAGGCCAAGGTCGAGTCCTACCCCGCCTACGCCTCCACCGTGGTCGCGCTGGGCCGCGAACTCGACGTGCCGGTGCTCGACCGCTACCGCATCATGGCTTGGTGGCTGGAAAGCCGGCACTTCGCCGCCGATCAGGTGCTGAGCACCGACGGCCTGCACCTGAAGGACCTCAGCTACCGCTGTCTGGCGGAGTTCGTCGCCGACATGATCGACACCCCGCGTGTGGTCAGCGAGAAGACCGCGGCGCGCTGAGCCCGCATCATCCGTTCCCAGGAATGGGTGCCGGTGGTCATGCCACCGGCACCCTTTTGCTATCAGACGACCAGTTGCGCGCCCAGGAACTGCCGGAGTTCCGGGGTGCGGGGGTTGCCGAAGACCTCCTCGGGCGGGCCGATCTCGTGCACGCGGCCCTGGTGCATGAAGACGACCCGGTCGCAGACCTCGCGGGCGAAGCGCATCTCGTGGGTCACCATCATCAGCGTCATGCCGTCGGCGGCCAGCTCCTTCACCACCGCCAGCACCTCGTTCACCAGCTCCGGGTCCAGCGCGGAGGTGATCTCGTCGCACAGCAGGGCCATCGGCTGCATCGACAGCGCCCGCGCGATGGCGACGCGCTGCTGCTGCCCGCCGGAGAGCTGGTCGGGGTAGGCGTCGAACTTGTGGCCCAAGCCCACCCGCTCCAGCATGCGGCGGGCCATCGCCTCCGCCTCGCGCGCCGGCGTCTTCTTGACGACCATCTGCGACAGCATGACGTTGCGCCCCGCCGACAGGTGCGGGAACAGGTTGAACTGCTGGAAGATCATGCCGACCTTCAGCCGCAGCGCCTTCAGGTGCAGGTCGTCGTTGATGAGGTGGGCGCCGGCCACCATGATCGAGCCGTCGTCGATCATCTCCAGCCCGTTGACGCAGCGCAGAAGCGTGCTCTTGCCCGAACCGCTCTTGCCGATGATGGCGACGACCTCGCCGCGCTCGACGTCCAGATTGATCCCCTTCAGGACTTCGACGTCGCCAAAGCGCTTCTTCACCTCAGTGATTGCGATGAGCGACATTGAGCTTCCTTTCCAGAATCTGGCTGCTCTTGGACAGGGGCCAGCACAGCGCGAAGTAGATCAGGGCGACCAGCCCGTAGACGGTGAAGGGTTCGAAGGTGGCGTTGGTGACCACCGTTCCGGCCTTGGACAGCTCCACGAAGCCGATGATCGAGGTCAGCGCCGTGCCCTTCACCACCTGCACGGAAAAGCCGACGGTCGGCGGGACGGCGACCCGCACCGCCTGGGGCAGGATCACGTAGCGCATCTGCTGGACGTAGCCCATGCCGAGGCTGGCCGACGCCTCCCATTGGCCGCGGGCGACCGATTCCACGCAGCCGCGCCAGATCTCCACCAGGAAGGCCGCCGTCCACAGGATCAGCGCCAGCCCGGCGGCCAGCCAAGCCGGGACGTCGATGCCGAACAGGCCGAGCCCGAAGAAGGCCAGGAAGAGCTGCATCAGCAGCGGCGTGCCCTGGAACAGCTCGACATAGCCCTGGACGAAGATCTGCCCGGCCCGCGCCTTGCCGATCCGCAGATAGAGCAGCGCCATCCCCAGCAGACCGCCGCCGACGAAGGAGACGAGCGAAAGAACGACCGTCCAGCGCGCCGCCAGCAGCAGGTTGCGCAGGATGTCCCACAGGGTGAAGGTCATCATCGCGTGGCCCTCCGCGGGAACAGCATCCGCCCGACGCCGCGCAGCGCCTGCCGCAAGGCCAGCGCCAGCAGCAGATAGAGGCCGGTGGTCAGAAAATAGCTCTCGAAGGCGCGGAAGGTCCGCGACTGGATGAAGTTGGCGGCGAAGGTGATGTCCTCCGCCGCGATCTGCGACACCACCGCCGAGCCGAGCATGACGATGACGATCTGCGACGACAGCGCCGGCCAGATCCGTTGCAGGGACGGGATCAGGACGACGTGGCGGAAGGTCTCGAACCGCGTCATGGCGAGGCTGGCCCCGGCCTCGAACTGGCCGCGCGGGGTGGCCTCGATGCCGGCGCGGATGATCTCGCCGCTGTAGGCGCCGAGGTTGATGACCATCGCCAGAACCGCCGCCTGGAACTCGGTCATCTGCACGCCGAGCGACGGCAGGCCGAAGAAGATGAAGAAGAGCTGGATCAGGAAGGGCGTGTTGCGGATCAGCTCCACATAGGCGACGACCGGCGGGCGCAGCCAGCGCGGGCCGAGCGACCGCGTCCAGGCGCAGGCGATGCCCAGCGCCACCCCGAACAGCGTGCCGATCAGGGTCAGTTCGACCGTCGTCAGCAGGCCCTTCAGGATGACGGGCCAGTATTCGGCGATCCACGAATAATCAAAGCGGTAGGTCATGCGGCCCTCCGGTCAGCCCCCGGTACGCCGGGGCGCCGCGGTGGCCGAAGCCGCCCGCGCCGTCCCGGCCCTATGGTCGTCAGAGGTCCTTCGGCAGGTCGGCGGACAGCCACTTCTGCGCGATGGCGTTCAGCGAGCCGTCGGCCTTGGCCGCCGCCAGGATGCCGTTCAGCTTTTCAAGCAGGGCCGGCTGCTCCTTGCTCAGGCCGATGTAGCAGGGGGAGTTCTTGATGAGGAACTTCAGCTCCGGCCGCTTCGGCGGGTTGCGGGCGAGGATCGCCGCCGCCACGACGTTGCCGGTCGCCACCACCTCGACCTGACCGGACAGGAAGGCGGAGATGGTGCCGTTGTTGTCCTCGTAGCGCTTGATGACCGCGTCGGCCGGGGCGATCTTGGTCAGCTCCAGATCCTCGATGGCGCCGCGGGTCACGCCGACGGTCTTGCCGGCCAGATCCTCCGGCTTCGCGGCGGTGACGCCGGCCGGGGCGAAGACGCCGTTGAAGAAGGGCGCGTAGGCGTCGGTGAAGTCGATGACCTTCTCGCGCTCGGCGTTCTTGCCGAGGCTGGAGATGACCAGATCGACCTTGTTGGTCTGCAGGAAGGGGATGCGGTTGGCGCTGGTCACCGGCACCAGCTCCACCTTCACCCCCATCTTGGCGCCGATCAGCTTCGCCACGTCGATGTCGTAGCCGAGCGGGGTCATGTCCGGGCCGACCGAGCCGAAGGGCGGGAAGTCCTGTGGGACGGCGACGCGCAGCGTGCCGCGCTTGGTGATGTCCTGAAGGGCGTCGGCCCGCGCGGCGGGGGCCTGGGCGATGGAAAGGCCGGCGACGGCGGCGACGGCCAGGGCGAGCAGGGTCCTGCGCTTCATGTCTCTAACTCCTCCGGTTGGTCTGGATGGATTGGTTTGTGTGAAAGGGTCAGGCGGGGGCGCCGGGCGAGAGGATCTCGCGCAGGCCGGCCAGGGGATCGGGGGCGGCGGCGAGGTCGAGGCCGTCCTCGACGCGCCGGATGTGTTCGTCCATCAGCCGCGCCGCGCCGGCGAAATCGCCGTCGGCCAGCAGCGTCACGATGCCGGCGTGGTCGTCGCTGGACGCCGCGGCGTCCTGGTCGGACTGGTAAAGCATCGAGACCAACGTCGTGCGCGCGGTCAGGTCGCGCAGGATGTCGGTCAGGAAGGCGTTGCCGAAGGCGTGGGCGAGGTGGATGTGGAAGTCGCCGAGCAGGCAGGTGCGCGACCCGACATGGCCGGTGTGCAGCGCCTCGCGCTCCTCCTCGACATGGGCGCGCAGGTGAGCGACGGCGTCACCCGGAAGCGTGTGCAGATCGCGCAGCATCCCGGTCTCGATCACCCGCCGCGCCTGGAAGGCGGCCCGCGCCTCCGTCGCCGAGGGTTCGACGACGAACCAGCCGCGCCGGGCGCTGACATGGACGATGCCGCGCGTCTCCAGCCGCATCATCGCCTCGCGCACGCGGGTGCGGGACACGCCGTAGACCTCGGCCAGCTTCGCCTCGCCCAGCCGGGTGCCGGGCCGCAGCCGGCCGCCCAGGATGGCGGAGATCACGCTGTCTTCGATGCTGTCGGGAAGCTGGGTCATCAGGCTGCCGCACCAATCTTGTATACAAGACTGTTGAGCAAGCGGCGTGCCAACCGAAAAGGCGCGGAAACGCTGGGGCTCGTCCCTTGTCGCGATCAAAAATTAGGCATGAGGCCGACCTGATTAAGCCTTATGCACTTTTCCGCGGCATCGCTTCGTTGCGCTTGCCCCGGATGGCGAAGGGCGGCGGCGGAAAAGGCGGAACCAACAGCTGCCATCTCCAGTTGGGCTGAGGGACTCTCCCGCTTCGCAAAGAGGACCGTTCCCATGGCTCGCGCAGCCACCCATTCCCTTGCCATCGTCACCGGTGCGTCCACCGGCATCGGGCTCGAACTCGCCAAAGAATGCGCCCGGAACGGCTTCGACCTCCTGATCGCCGCCGACGATCCGGCCATCGAGGAGGCCGCGAAGGAACTCCGCTCCCTCGGCGTCACGGTCGAAACGGTGCAGGCGGACCTCGCTACCCTCGACGGCGTCGACAAACTCTGCGCGGCGGTGAAGGGCCGACCGGTCGACGCCCTGCTCGCGAACGCCGGCCACGGGCTGGGCCACGGCTTCCTCGATCAGGACTTCCAGGAGGCCCGGCACGTCATCGACACCAACATCACCGGCACGCTGTACCTGATCCAGAAGGTCGGGCGCGGCATGCGCGACCGCAAACAGGGCCGCATCCTGATCACCGGCTCGATCGCCGGCTTCATGCCCGGCACCTATCAGGCGGTCTACAACGGCACCAAGGCCTTCATCGACTCCTTCTCCTTCGCGCTGCGCCACGAGATCAAGGATTCCGGGGTGACGGTCACCTGCCTGATGCCCGGCGCCACCGACACCGAGTTCTTCGAGCGCGCCGGCATGGAGGACACCAAGATCGGCCAGGGCAAGAAGGACGACCCGGCGATGGTCGCCAAGGTCGGTTTCGACGCGATGATGCGCGGCGACAGCGACGTGGTGGCCGGCTGGAAGAACAAGCTGCAGACCGCCATGGCCGCCGTGACGCCCTCCGGCGTGCTGGCCGAGCAGCACCGCAAGCAGGCCGAGCCCGGTTCCGGCCATCACTGACCGCCCCTCGCCCGCCCCACTTCACCCCATCCGGAGGAGCTTCCCATGAGAGCCCTGGTCTGGCACGGCACTGCCGACGTCCGTTACGACACCGTCC
This sequence comes from Azospirillum sp. UFLA03-27, assembly GCF_059803775.1. NCBI lineage: Bacteria > Pseudomonadati > Pseudomonadota > Alphaproteobacteria > Rhodospirillales > Azospirillaceae > Azospirillum > Azospirillum sp. UFLA03-27. The sequence goes on from NZ_JAUQTX010000054.1 coordinate 5,900, forward strand.
CCGACCCGGAGATCGAGCAGCCCCGCGACGCCATCGTCAAGGTCACGTCCTGCGCCATCTGCGGTTCGGATCTGCACCTCTACGACCATTTCATGCCCGGCATGGAGAAGGGCGATATCCTGGGTCACGAGTTCATGGGCGAGGTCGTCGACGTCGGGGCCGAGGCCAAGAGCGCCCTGAAGGTCGGCGACCGCGTGGTCGTTCCCTTCACCATCTGGTGCGGCGAGTGCGACCAGTGCCGCCGCGGCAACTATTCGGTCTGCGAGCGCTCCAACCGCAACAAGGCGATGGCCGACAAGCTGTTCGGCCACACCACGGCCGGGCTGTTCGGCTACACCCACCTGACCGGCGGCTATCCCGGCGGGCAGGCGGAGTATGTGCGCGTCCCCTTCGCCGACCGCACCCACGTAAAGATCCCGGACGGGCTGACCGACGAGCAGGTGCTGTTCCTCGGCGACATCTTCCCCACCGGCTGGCAGGCCGCGGCGCAGTGCGACATCCAGCCGACCGACACGGTGGCGATCTGGGGTTGCGGCCCGGTCGGGCAGATGACGATCCGCAGCGCCATCCTGCTGGGCGCCAAGCAGGTCATCGCCATCGACCGCGTGCCCGAGCGCCTGTCCATGGCCAAGGCCGGCGGCGCCATCACCATCAATTTCGAGGAGGAAAGCGTCGTCGAGCGGCTGAACGAGCTGACCGGCGGCAAGGGTCCGGAGAAGTGCATCGACGCCGTTGGCATGGAGGCTCACGCCACCGCCACGCTCGATTCCATGTACGACCGCGCCAAGCAGGCGCTGGCCCTGGAATCCGACCGCGCGCATGTGCTGCGCGAGATGATGTATGTCTGCCGCCCCGCCGGCACGCTGTCGATCCCCGGCGTCTATGGCGGGCTGATCGACAAGGTCCCCTTCGGCATGTCGATGAACAAGGGCCTGACTTGGCGCATGGGCCAGACCCACGTCAACCGCTGGACCGACGACCTGCTGCGCCGCATCCAGGAGGGCCAGATCGACCCGTCCTTCGTCATCACCCACACCGTGGGTCTGGCCGACGGGCCGGGCATGTACCAGACCTTCCGCGACAAGCAGGACGGCTGCATCAAGGTCGTGCTCAAGCCGTAACAGGGAGGCGCACCATGGCGTATTACCGCAGGAATTCGTCCGCCGACCGGATGGCCCGCGGCCTGGGCTGGTTCAGCATCGGGCTGGGTGTCGCCGAACTGGTGGCCGCCCACCGGATCGCCCGCTGGATGGGGATGGAGGAGCAGGCCGGGCTGATCCGGTCCTATGGTGCCCGCGAGGTGGCGACCGGCGTCGGCTTGCTGGCTATGGGCGACGCCCGCCCCTGGATGTGGGGGCGGGTCGCCGGGGACGCGCTGGACCTCGCCACGCTGGCGTCGGCGCACCACGACGGCAACCCGCGCCGGGAGAACGTCGCCACGGCGCTGGGCGCGGTCGCGGCGGTGACGGCGCTCGACGTGGTGTGCACGGCGATGCTGCACCGGGAGGAGGCGACGGCCTGGACTCCGCCCCGCGACTACAGCGACCGCAGCGGCCTGCCGCGCCCGCCCGCCGCCATGCGCGGCGCGGCCAAGGACGCCCCGATCCCCGCCGACATGCGGACCCCGGAGATCCTGCGCTTCCAGCCGGCCTGAGCGGCTCGGTCATAGCCCTCTCCCCTCCGCTCACGCGCAAACTTCGTTTGCGCTGACGCGACAGGCGGACCTTCGGTCCGCCGAAAGCGGGGAGAGGGTGGCCCGGAGGGCCGGTGAGGGGGTTGCGCTTTTGCCGGACGTAGCGCCACGCGCAACCCCCTCGCCCTAACCCTCTCCCCGGAGGGGAGAGGGGACAACATCCCCCTCAACAACACCCCGCCTTGCCAGAGCCGTAACGGGCCTGCAGACGGTTGTCGAGGAACTCGGTGTAGGTCATCGCCGGCTGGTCGGGATGCCGGGTCCGCATGTGCTCCAGATAGGTGTCGTAATCCGGCACCCCGATCATGAGCTTGGCCGTCTGCTCGAAGTAACCGCGGAACCGGCTGAGGTTGCTTTTCAAGCCGCTCATCCGTCGTCCTTTTCCAATAGACCGTTCCCTCACTCCCGAAGGAGTGAGGGAACGGTGTTCCCCTACTCAATCCCCCGCCCGCGCGGTGGCGCCGCCGGTCGGGATTTCCCGCGTGGTCGGGCGGTCGCTGCGCAGCGCCTTCAGGCAGGACAGGACGCCGAAGACCAGCACCGCCAGCACCACCAGAACGAACAGCGACGCCAGCGCCGCGTCCAGGTAATCGTTGAAGATCACCTGCCGCATCTGCTCCATCGACGTCGCCGGGGCGAGGAGCCGGCCCTCGTTGGCGGCGGTGCTGAACCGCTCGGCGTGGGCGAGGAAGCCGATCGCAGGGTTGCTGTGGAAGACCTTCTGCACACCCGCGGTCAGGGTGCAGATCAGCAGCCACGCCGCCGGCACCATGGTCACCCAGGCGTAGCGTTCGCGCTTCATCCGGAACAGCACCACCGTCGCCAGGATCAGCGCGATCCCCGCCAGCATCTGGTTGGAGATGCCGAACAGCGGCCAGAAGGTGTTGATGCCGCCCAGCGGATCGACCACCCCCTGATAGAGGATGTAGCCCCAGGCGGCGACGCACAGCCCGGTGGCGATCAGGTTGCCGGCCCAGGATGCGGTCCGCTGCAACGGCTTGAAGAAGACGCCGAGCAGATCCTGAAGCATGAACCGCCCGGCGCGGGTGCCGGCGTCGACGGCGGTCAGGATGAACAGCGCCTCGAACAGGATGGCGAAATGGTACCAGAAGGCCATCATGCCCTTGCCGCCGAACAGCTCGGAAAAGATCTGCGCCATGCCGACCGCCAGGGTGGGCGCGCCGCCGGCCCGCGACAGGATGCTCACCTCACCGACGTCCTGCGCCGTCTGGGTGATCATCTCCGGCGTGATGACGAAGCCCCAGTTGTTGATGACCTGGGCCGCCGACTCCGCCGTGGTGCCGAGCAGCGCCGGCGGGCTGTTCATGGCGAAATAGATGCCCGGCTCGATGCAGGAGGCGGCGACCAGCGCCATGATGGCGACGAAGGACTCCGTCAGCATGCCGCCATAGCCGATGAAGCGGGTGTGGACCTCGTTCTCCACCATCTTCGGCGTGGTGCCGGAGGAGATCAGGGCGTGGAAGCCCGACACCGCGCCGCAGGCGATGGTGATGAACAGGAACGGGAACAGGCTGCCCGACCACACCGGGCCGGTGCCGTCGACGAAGCGGGTGACGCTCGGCATCTTCATCGGCGGCGCGACGAGCAGGATGCACAGCGCCAGCATCACGATGGTGCCGACCTTGAGGAAGGTCGACAGATAGTCGCGCGGGGCCAGCAGCAGCCACACCGGCAGCACCGACGCCACGAAGCCGTAGCCGATCAGGATCCAGGTGATCTGCACGCCGGTCAGCGTGAAGACCGGCGCCCACGTCTCGCTCTGCGCGACCTGACCGCCGAGCAGGATGGCGGCGATCAGCAGGAAGAAGCCGATGATGGAGATTTCGCCGATCCGGCCGGGGCGCAGGAAGCGCATGTAGATGCCCATGAACAGGGCGATCGGCACGGTGGCGGCGACCGTGAAGAAACCCCACGGGCTGTTGGTCAGCGCCTTGACCACGACCAGGGCCAGCACCGCCAGGATGATGACCATGATCATGAAGGTGCCGAACAGGGCGATGACGCCGGGGATGTCCCCCAGCTCGGCCTTGATCAGCTCACCGAGCGACCGCCCGTCGCGGCGCATCGATACGAACAGGATCATGAAGTCCTGGACCGCTCCGGCGACCACCACGCCGGCCAGAATCCACAGCATGCCCGGCAGATAGCCCATCTGGGCCGCCAGCACCGGGCCGACCAGCGGGCCGGCGCCGGCGATGGCCGCGAAATGGTGGCCGAACAGGACGTACTGGTTGGTCGGGACGTAATCCAACCCGTCGTTGTGGCGCATTGCCGGCGTCGGACGCGCCGGGTCCAGCCGCATGACGCGGGTGGCGATGAACAGGCTGTAGTAGCGGTAGGAAACCAGATAGGTGCAGACGGCGGCCACGACCAGCCAGAGGGCGTTGATGGTCTCGCCGCGCGCCAGGGCGACGGTGCCGAGCGCGAAGGCGCCCAGCACGGCGAGGACCAGCCACGGCGCGTGATTGAGGATGCGGGGCATGCGTACTCCTCCCAAACGATTCGCAATCGTCGAAAAGCACGATGAACCTGATGAAAACGATGGAGAATCATCCTCCCATCACGCCCGAACGGGAAGAGCAAACTCGCCGGTCGCGACAAAATGGGTCAAAAATAAGGCGTAGCCTCAATTTGGGCGGGCAGCCCGCCGCCCTTGGACGATCAGGGCGCCATGGACGATTCCGGCGCCCAGGCTGGTGTGGCCGCTGAACATGACGAGGCCGAGTCCCCAGCCCTGCCACGTCACGAGGAGGCCCAAAGCCCCCAGCAGGGACACCGCCCCGCCGACGCGCAGGGCGGCCGTCGCGGGGGCCGGCAGGGACCGTCCGAGCAGGTCTTGCTGCGGGCGGTCCATGGCGAAGGCCAGCGCGGCGAACCCCGTCAGGCACAGGATGAAAGACGACAGATGGATCATGCTCATCCCTCGCGCAGCACGGCGCCGCCGGCGGGTTTGTTGACGGGTTGGTGGACGGGTTTGCGGGCGGCCCGCGTCTTGGGCTGGTGGCGGAGCGTGCGGACCGCCAGGACGGCGTGAAGCGCCGCCAGCGTCCAGCACATCAGGTCCATGCCGATGAACACCCAATCGCCTTCGGCCAGGCTGCGCCAGAGCGGCCGGGGCGTGGTCGCGGCGTTGAGCACGGGCAGCAACGCCAGCAGCGCCGCGGCCAGCCACAACTGCTCGACCCAGGCTTTCTTCGCGGGACGCAGCACCCCGTGCAGCAGCGTCAGCGCCCAGACGATGAAGAAGCTGTGGATTTCCCAGTTGGCGCGGTCCGCCAGAGTCTCCGGCAGCAAGCGGTTCGCCCACAGGAAGGCCGCCATGGCGACCGACAGACCGGCGATGCTGGCGATGTTCAGCCGCTCCACGACGTGGAAGCCGGCATGGGGCCGGGCCGGATCGGGCAGCTTCTGCCGGCGCTTCACCGTCCACATCACCAGACCGGTGCCCACCATGGCGGTGCCGGCAAGGCTGACGAGGAAATAGAGCCAGCGCGTCACCGAGTCGCTGAAACGCCCCAGATGCAGGGCGTAGAGCACGCCGCGGGTCTCCGCCGCCGGCCCCACGCCTTCGTGGACGGCCAGCAGTTTGCCGGTGGTGCCTTCGAACTCCAGATATTGCGGGCTCATCGACACGCGCCCGCCGTCGCCGCGCGCCACCGCCACCCGCGCCGCCGCGTCGCCGGGATGCGTGACGGTGACCCGCCCGACGCCGTAGCGGCCCCAGCGCTCCTGGGCGTGGCGCACCATGTCCTCGATCGAGGCGAGCGGCGCCGCCTCGCCGCTGGGCTTGCCCGGCTGGATGAAGGCGCTGAGTTCGGCGTTGAGCTGCTGGCGATCCGCCGCGGTCTTGATACCCGCCTGCTGGCCCCAGGGCATGTAGAGCGCCATCAGAGTCACCAGCCCGGTGTAGGTGATCATGGCGTGGAACGGCAGCCCGAACACCGACAGCGCGTTGTGCGCGTCGAGCCAGGAGCGCTGCCCCTTGCCCCAGCGGAAGGTGAAGAAATCGACGAAGATCTTCTTGTGCGTGATGACCCCGCTGACGATGGCCACCAGCATGAACATGGCCGCGATCCCCGCGATCCAGCGCCCCCACACCACCGGCATGTAATGGAACTGGAAATGGAAGCGGTAGAAGAAGTCGCCGCCCAGCGTCGCGCGCGACGACACTTTTTGGCCGGTCGCCGGGTCGAAATTGCCCTCGCCGAAGCCGCGCTGGCCCGGAGTCGCCCCGGCGGTGCGCCAGAAGGCGTAGACGCTGTTGTTGCGGGCGTCCGGCAGGCGCAGGCTCCATTGCGGGCTGCCCGGCACCAGGGCGACGAGTTCGTCGGCCACGCGCTGCGCCACCACGGCCTGATCCGGAACCCCGCTCTGCGCCGGCAGTTCGGGACGCATCCATTGCGACAGCTCGTCCTTGAAATAGGACACCGTCCCGGTGAGGAACATCGCGTAGAGCACCCAGCCGAGAAGCAGCCCGACCCACGTGTGCAGGTCGGACATGCTCTGGCGGAGGCCGCGGCCGTCGGGGCGCGCTTGCTGGTCCGTCTTCACGCTCGGCTCCCCATCACCAGACCGACCACGCCGCCAGCAACAGGGGCGCGGCCACGACAAGAAGGCCCGCCCAGGCGCGCAGCGCGCTGCGGACCGCGAAGACCCAGATCACGGCGGCGGCGTAGATGACGAAGCTCGCCAACTGGCCGGTGAGCACCGCCTGCGGCGTGCTCATAGGAAGCGCCAGCATCGCCACGCTGGCGAGTGCTGCCAGCGCATAGCCGCCGAACAGGGCGGCGGCTATGCGCGAGACGAGCGGGCCAACAGAACGGACCCGTCCGGCCACGGAGGTCATTTGTTGGGCGTCGCCGCCGGGCCGGCGGGGAGCGGCGCCAGACCGTCGGGGTGGACGTAGGTCACCGTGGTGACGTAGCTGACGCCGTCATACTTCTCGGCGCCGTTGGCGCCTTGGCGCTCACCGGGGGTGCGCTCGTTCAGGCTGACCTCGGCCACGTAGGTGCCCTTCCACGGCAGGTCGAAGGTGACCAGACCCTGCTCGTCGCTGTGCTCCTCCTTGGCCCAGCCGGACTGGGTGACCAGCATCACCTTGGTCTTGGCCTTGGGTTGGCCCTGGAAGACCAGCTTGAACTGGCCGGGCTTGCCGGTGGGCACCAGATCCAGCGTCAGCTTCGGCGCCTGCTCGGCGAAGCCGGTGATCAGGCGCGCGGCGGGATGGAACCAGTTGGTGGTCTCCTTGTCGCCCTGCTTCCAGCTGTACAGCGGGTAGAGCGTGTCCTCGGCGACAATGCTCTCGCCGTTGGCGGCCTTGAAGGGCAGCGCGAAGCCGTCGGCGGTCTTGGCGCCCTCGGCCTTCTGCTCGCCCTTGGCGGAGAGAAGGGTGCCGGCCGGCTTGCCGAACTTGTCGAGCAGGCCGGGCGAGACCTCGCGCAGATTCTCGCCGAACTCCCCGAAGCGGATCGTGGCGTTGCCCTGGTCGGGCTGCTCGATCCAGATCTGGTGGGCTTGGGCGGGCATGGCGGCGGGCATGGCGAAGCCCAGCGCGGCGATGAGGGCAAGCGACAGTTTGTTCATGACGGAATCCAGAAGATCCAGAGGTTCAGAAATCGACGGTGGCGGACAGCAGCACGGTGCGCGGCGACCCGACGGTCACGTAGGTGCCGGTGGTCAGCCAGTACTCCTTGTCGAAGAGGTTCTCGACGCTGGCGCGCAGCACGACCGGCTTGCCCGACACGTCGGTGGTGTAGCGGGCACCGATGTCGAAGCGGGTCCAGCCGTCGAAACGCAGCGTGTTGGCGTTGGTCAGGTAGGATCCGGAGGTGTGGATCACCCGCCCGTTGAGGGCGAGGCCCTCGACCCACGGGGTGTCCCAGTCCAGGCTGGCGGAGAAGCTCTTGTCCGGCACGCCGGCGGCATCGTTGCCCTCTTCCGTGGCGACGGCGGTCTTCGTCAGCTCCGGCTTCAGGAAGGTCGCGCTGGCCATGGCGCGCAGGCCGGGGAGGATCTCGCCATAGGCGGACAGTTCCAGGCCGCGGTTGCGCTGCTCGCCGTCGTAGGCCAGCTCGTTGGACGCGGTGCGGATCGAGCTGGGGCGGGTGATCTGGAAGACCGCGGCGGTGGTCGTGATGGTGCCCCAATCGACCTTGACGCCGCCCTCGAGCTGCTTCGACTTGTAGGGTTCGAGCACCGCGCCGGTGTTGGCGTAGCCGGCGCCGACGATGGTGCCGCGCGACAGGCCCTCGGCGTAGTTGCCGTAGACCGCGACGTTCTCCAGCGGCTTCACGACCAGACCGGCGAGCGGCGTCGTGGCGCTGGCGTCGTAGTTGCTGGTCTGCGCGCCGGTCGTCGTGCTGTAGCCCTTCACCTTCACTGTCTGGTCGCGCACGCCGAGCGTCAGCAGGACGCGGTCGTTGACGAAGGACAGCGTGTCGGCGATGGCGATGCTGCTCAGCGTCGTCTCGGCCGACTTGCGCGGATCGGTGCGCGGCGCGGTGATGACGGGCAGCGGCGCCGGGTTGTAGATGTTCGACGGGGCCGAGCCGGCGGCCTGGATGTAGGCGTTGCCCTCCTCCCGCTGGAAGCCGGTGTAGCCGATGTTGACCTGATGGCGGACGGGACCCGTCTCGAAGCGTAGGCGCGCACCGGCCGTGCCGCTGACCGTCTCGCTGTAGGAGTCGTAATAGGAGTTGCGGACCGTGAAGTTGCCGAGCGCGTTCACGGCGGGGTTGGACTGCGGGAACACCTGATCGTTCGTGCCGTCGCGGTAGCCGATGCCGGCGTAGGCGGTCAGCCAGTCCGTCACGTCGAACTCGATGTTCGAGGCGATGGTCTTGTCCTTCTGGACCAGCGTCGTGTTCGGGTACCAGTTGCTCCGCGCGTCGGGCGGCGACGGGATGGCCGTCGTTGTGGACAGGATGCTGATCTGCGGACGGAAATTGTCGGTGTCGTCGCGCTGGATGATGCCGTCGAGCGACCAGCGCAGCCGCTCGCCCCGGTAATCCACCGCCAGCGAGCCGAGGCCGGTCTTCACGTCGCCGTCTTCGATCGAGGCTTCGCCGCCGCGCAGCAGGCCGTTGAAGCGCACGCCCCAGGCGTTGTTCTCGCCGAAGCGGCGCCCGGTGTCGACATGGACACCGAAATTGGAGTCGCTCTGGTAGAGCCCGGTCACGCGGGTCAGCGGCTGATCGCCGGCGCGCTTGCTGAGGATGTTGATGCCGCCGCCGATGCTGCCGCCGGGGGCGATGCCGTTCATCAGCGCGCCCGGCCCCTTCAGCAGCTCGATCCGCTCAATGATCTGCGAGGGCACGCGGTTGGAGGACACCAGCCCGTACATGCCGTTGAAGCCGACGTCGCCGGACGGAACCGCGAAGCCGCGGATCTGGAACGTGTCGTCGAAGCCATTGCCGCCGGTGGTCGTGCGCACCGACGAATCGTTGATCAGCGTGTCGGCCGCGGTGCGCGCCTGCTGGTTCTCGATCAGCTCGGAAGTGTAGTTGGTCGTGCTGAACGGGGTGTCCAGCGTGTTCCTGGTGCCCAGCAGGCCCAGCGTGCCCCCGCGCGCCACCTGACCGCCGGCGTAGGGCGGCGGCGGCTCGCCCGGCAGTGCGCCGGCGCTGGCCGACACCTGGACGGAGGGCAGCACCGTTGCCCCGGCCGGGGCGTTCACAACCGGCGAGGACCCTTGCGCGACGAGGCCGTACCCCGAGGACGTGGCCGCGAGCTGATAACCGCTGCCGTCCAGCAGGCGGCGGAAGCCGTCCTCGACCGTCGTCGTTCCGCGCAGCCCCTGGGAGGTCTTGCCCCGGACCTGCGCCGGGTCCACGGCAATGCTCACCCCGGCCTGGGCGGCGAAGCTGCGCAGCGCGGCGTCCAGCGGCCCCGCCGGCACGTTGGCGTCGACCGTGCGGGCCGCCGCAGTCTGGGCCTGCGCGGCCGGCGCGAAGGGAAGGCCGCCCGCGAGGACGGCGCTGGCAAAACAAACGGCCATGGCGACCGGGCGCAGACCCGGTGCGAAGACGTCATGCGCGGCGCCGCGGCGGCGGACGGTCAGGCGCAGAGCGTCCTTGCCGCAAGATTGAGACATTGAGCCAGTTCCTCTACCAAAAGGTGTATATGTGGCGTAGCGTCAGCGACCGGCACCCTGTCCGTTTCAAATAAGCCGAACATCTGCGCTGATCGCCTGAATGCGAATGATTTTCATTCTAAGCATCAGCCGACGGATTGCGCAAGGGGGCAACGTCACCGTCCTGGTGATCGTTTGCGCCTTTATGTCCGTGAATTCTTTAGGGGAATTTCGCGGGCGACGTCAGCGCCCGCATGCGGGCGCGAGATGCGGGAGAAGGATTGACCGCCGCGCCGACAGGCTCAGGCGCTGCCCCGCACCAGCAGTTCGAACCCCACGTCCTGGGTGCGGTTCTCCACCTCGCCGCCCTGCATCCGCCGCAACAGGAGGTTGGCGGATTCCGTGCCGATCTTGCGGCTGGCGATGGCGATGGTGGTCAGGCCCGGCGTCAGTTGCCCGGCGATGTCGTAATTGCCGAAACCGGTGATCGCCAGATCCTTCGGCACCGAGATTCCTAGGCCGCTGCAGGCCAGCAGGGCGCCGGAGGCCAGCACGTCGCTGACGAACACCACCGCGTCGGTGTCGGGATGCTGTTCCCGCAACAGCTTCAGCAGCTCCACGCCGGTCGCCATCACCATCGGCCCGCTGGCCACCGTGACGACGCGCGGCGTCACGCCCGGGAAATGACGCTCATGGGCGTCCTGGAAACCCTTCAGACGCTCCTTGGCGCGGTGGTCGCCCGGCTTCATGACGCCCGTGAAGGCCAGCCGGCGGTAGCCGCGCCCCACCAGATGGTCGACCACGCTCATCAGGGCGGCGTGGTTGGAGAAGCCGACCAGCATGTCGACGGGACGGTTCGTCCAACTCCAGCTTTCGACCACCGGCACCCCGGTGCGCTTCAGCAGGGCGGTGGTTTCCTGGGTGTGGCGGGTGCCGATGATGAAGAAGCCGTCGGGACGCCGCCCGCTGAAGCTGCGGACCAGCGACTCCTCCCGCCCGGCCATGTAGTCGGTGTGGCCGAGGAAGACCTGATAGCCCTCCGGCAGCAGGACGTCGGTCAGCCCCTGGATGGTTTCCGCGAAGATCGAGGCGGAGATGGTCGGGATGATCGCCGCCACCGTCATGCTGCGGTTGGAGGCGAGGTGGCTCGCCGCCAGGTTCTGCACGTAGCGGGTTTCGCGAACCGCCTCCTCGATGCGGGCGAGCGTATCCGGGCCGACGCTGCGCGGATCGCGGAGCGCGCGCGAGACCGTCTGCGTGGAGACCCCGGCGGCCTGCGCCACATCGGCCATCGTCACCGCGCGGGTCGCGGAGCGCCGCCGTGACTCCGCCTTCCTAAGCGAAAGCTGTCCTTCGTCCGACACCTGGGATGACCTCTTTCCTGCCTCCGCCGGCCCGCCTTCCAGCAGCGACCGGCCGCCTTCTTGTGCATGGCCGCGCCCACCGTTGCAAGCCGGGTGCGGCCCCGTTTCCACAATCCATAGCGCATTTCATGTTAGCGGTCACGTGAACGCTAACGTTATCGCTCGCCGAAGATGCTTGATTGCCCCAACCAATCATGTTACCGGTCACGTTAGCGGTCACTCGAAACGAACGCGAAGGCGGACGATCCGGGGGACGCTGGGAGGGACACCGCGGCGGCCCGATGGCCGGACGGCGGGCAAGCAACAATGACAAGCAACGAAGCAGGCAAGACATGAGCGTTCTTGCGGACAGCGTCGCCTGGGTCACCGGCGGCGGCAGCGGAATCGGGGAGGCCGGCGCGCGGGCGCTGGCGCAGGGCGGCGCCACCGTCGTCCTGTCCGGACGGCGCGAGGACGCGCTCGACCGCGTGGCGGAGTCCATCCGCGCCGCCGGCGGCAGGGCCGAGACCGCGGTCCTCGACGTGGCCGATGAGGCGGCGGTGCGGCGCGTGGCGGCGGCGATCCTCGACCGCCACGGGCGAATCGACACGCTGGTTGCCAGCGCCGGGATGAACCTGCCCAACCGCAGCTTCCGCAACGTCGGGGCGGAGGGCTGGCGGCGGCTGGTCGACGTCAACCTCAACGGCACCATGCACGCCATCCAGGCGGTGCTGCCGTCGATGAGGGAGCGCCGGTCCGGCACCGTCATCATCGTGTCCTCCTGGGTCGGGCGGCACGCGCTCGTCCTCGGCGGACCCGGCTACAACGCGACGAAGCAGGCGCTGGTGACGCTGAGCCACAGCCTGAACATGGAGGAATGGCGCAACGGCCTGCGCTCCTGCGTGGTCATGCCGGGCGAGGTGGCGACCGACCTGCTGGGCCAGCGCCCCTCCCCGCCCCCGGCGGAGGAGATGGCGCGCCTGCTCCAGCCCGACGATCTGGGCCGCACCATCCGCTTCGTGGCCGAGATGCCGCCCCACGCCTGCGTCAACGAAATCCTCATCAGCCCCGTCTGGAACCGCGCCTTCTTCACCGAAGCGCCGGCGACCAACGGCTGACCGAATTCATCCTTCCGCCATGGCCGGCGGACCCACGGCAACAAGACCCGGATATCATGGACAAGAAACGCAACATCCTCAGCGGTTACCGTGTGCTCGACTGCTCCATCGCCATGGCCGGCCCGTTGGCGGCACAGCGCCTGGGCGACCTCGGCGCCGACGTGGTGAAGGTGGAGCCGGTGACCGGCGAGTGGCAGCGCCACACCGCGGCGGGCGGCATCACCGGCAACAAGGTGAACGTCTCCTTCCTGTCGCTGAACCGGAACAAGCGCTCGCTCGCCGTCGACCTGAAGAACACCGAGGGCAAGGCCCTGCTGATGGAGCTGGTCAAGACCGCCGACGTCTTCCTCCAGAACTACCGGCCGGGCGTCGCCAAGCGGCTGGGCGTGGACTATGAATCGCTCTCCGCGATCAACCCGCGCCTGATCTACCTGTCGATTTCCGGCTATGGCGAGACCGGCCCCTACGTCCAGCGTCCGGGCCAGGACCTGCTGTTGCAGGGCATGTCCGGCGCCATGCTGTCGGCGGGCCGCGAGGGCGAGGCCCCGACCCCTGCCGGCCAGTATCTGGTGGACGCGATCACCGGCTACACCGCCTTCGAAGGCGTGCTGGCCGCCCTGCTCCACCGTGAGCGCACCGGCGAGGGCCAGCTCGTCCAGGTCAACATGCTGGACGCCATCACGACGATCCAGATGCAGGAGCTGTCGGTCTTCACGGTCGGCGGCAAGCCGCAGACCCGCTCCGCCGAGCCGCACGCCCACGTCTACATCCGCGCGCCCTACGGCGCCTTCGCCACCAGCGACGGCTTCATCATCGTCGCCTTCCCGCCGCTGAAGCTGCTGGGCGAACTGATCGGCGAGCCATCCTTCCTCGACATGGAGGACGAGACCGACAGCTGGTCGCGCCGCGACGAGATCTTCGCCAAGACCCGCGACCGGCTGACCGCGAAGACCTCTGCGGAGTGGTTGGAGCTGTTCAACGCCGCCGGGGTCTGGGCCGGGCCAGTCTACGGCTACGCCGACCTCGTGAACGACCCGCAGATCAAGCACAACGGCACCTTCGTCGAGTACGACCACCCGACCGAAGGCCGCGTCAAGACGCCGGGCTTCCCGATCAAGTTCTCCAAGACCCCGTCGGAGGTCGAACGCGGCGCCCCCCTGACCGGCGAGCACACCCGCGAAGTGCTGGAGAGCGCCGGCTTCACAGCCGAGGCCGTCGACCGCCTGCTGGCCGCCGGCGTCGTCGCCGCGACGGAACCGGAGCCGGAGGAAGAGGAGGTTCGGGCATGCGCTACCGCGCGCTGACCTGGGACCACCCGCGCGGCTACAACGCCTTGGCGGCAGCCGCCGCCGGGCTGGACGAGGCGCGCGACGGGCTCGCGATCGACTGGGACAAGCAGCCGCTCGAAGGCTTCGAGGCCCATCCGATCGGCGACCTCTGCGCCCGCTACGACCTGATCGTCCTCGACCATCCCCATGTCGGGGAGGCGGTCGCGGAACGCGGCCTGATCCCGCTGGAGGACCTGTTCACCGCCGAGGACCTCGCCGGCTGGCAGCGCGACAGCATCGGGCCGAGCCTCGCCAGCTACCGCTTCGCCGACCGGCATTGGGCGCTGCCGCTCGACGCCGCGACGCAGGTGACGGCCTGCCGCGCCGACCTTCTGGACGGGTCGATCCCGGTCACCTGGGCGGAGGTGGCGAGCCTGTCCGAGCGGGCGCCGGTCGCCCTGTCGCTGGCCGGGCCGCACGCCTGCCTGACCTTCCTGTCCATGGCGGCGGCCTTCGGCGATCCGCCCGCCGTGGCCGACCCCGACCAGCTGGTCTCGGCCGAGATCGGGGAACGGGTGCTCGACCTCATGGCGACGCTGGCCGGGCGGATGCCGGCGGCGGTGCGCGGGCTGAATCCCATCGGGCTGCTCGGCCACATGGCCCGCACGGATGAGGTCGCGCTCTGCCCGCTGGTCTACGGTTACGTCAATTACGCCGCCCCGACGGCGGCGGGGGAGAAGCCGGTCACCTTCGCCGACGCGCCGCGCGCCACGGCGGGTGGGCGTCCCGGCTCGACGCTGGGCGGCACCGGCATCGGCGTCTCCGTGCGCTGCGAGGTGACGCCGGCCCTGCTCGACCATCTGCGCTGGCTGCTCGGCGCCGAGGCGCAGCGGAGCTTCATCCCGGCCCACGACGGCCAGCCGAGCCGCCGCGACGCCTGGGCGGACGAGGCGGTGAACGCCCGCTGGGGCGGCTTCTACCGCAACACCGCCGCAACGCTGGAGGCCGCCTATGTCCGCCCGCGCCACGCCGGCTACATCGCTTTCCAGGCCGACGCCGCCGCGATGATCCGCGACGCGCTGGCCGACGGCACGCCGCACGCCGCCTTGCTCGACCGTCTGCAACACCGCTACGCCGCCAGCCGTCCGGCTGCTGGCGCCGAACGATAAGGCCCATCCCATGGACTCGCTCAACACCCCCGATCCGGCGCTTGGCGCGGTCACCGTCACGGTGGACGGCTTCGTCGCCACCATCACCCTCGACCGCCCGCAGAAGCTGAACGCGGTGACCCCGGAGATGGCCGCGGAGCTGGTCGCCGCCGTGGCGCGCTGCAACGCCGACGACGACATCCGCTGCGTCGTGCTGACCGGCGCCGGGCCGCGCGCCTTCTGCTGCGGCTCCGACATCCGCGAGTTGGACCGCTACGACACCGCCTGGAACTTCCGCAACCGCGAGGATTATTGCGACGCCATCCGGGGCCTGCGCAAGCCGAGCATCGCCGCGGTCAACGGCTACGCCTTCGGCGGCGGGCTGGAGACGGCGATGAGCTGCGACATCCGCATCGCGTCGGAGAACGCGCAGTTCGGCGCGCCGGAGATCAAGCTCGGCTGGATCGGCGGCGGCGGCGTTGCGGCCTTCCTGTCGCACTCCATCGGCACCTCCAACGCCGCGATGATGATCCTGACCGGCGACCCGATCCCGGCGGACAAGGCGCTGGCCTGGGGCCTCGTCAGCGAGGTGGTGCCCGCCGACCGTCTGCTTGCCCGCGCGCAGGAGATCGCCGCCATCGTCGCCAGCCGCGCGCCCATCGCGGCGGAGACGGCGAAGCTGAACCTGAAGGCCGCCCACACCATGCCGGTCGAGAAGGCCATCGAGTACGAGCGCGACCTGCAGACCATCTGTTTCGCCACGGCGGACGCTGCCGAGGGGCGCGCCGCCTTCAAGGAAAAGCGCAGCCCGGTCTTCCGGCGCAAGTAAGACGAGGAGCGGACACCATGAGCAAGCGACCCCTTCCCCTCGACCCCGCCGCCGCCCTGCCGACGGACGAGGGCGCGCTCCTGGTCGGGCGCGCCTGGCGCCCCGGCGTCGGCCCCTCGGTCATCGCCGTGCGCGGCCGGGACGTGTTCGACATCACCAGCCGCGACGCGCCCACCGTGCGCGATCTGGTGGAGACCGGCGTCGCGGCGGATCTCGTCCGCAGCATCCCCGGCGAATGGATCGGCACCGCCGCGACACTCCTCGCCAACTCCGACGAGGACCGGCGCGACCCGGAGCGGCCCTGGCTGCTGGCCCCCATCGATCTCCAGGCGGTGAAGGCGTCCGGCGTGACCTTCGTGGTCAGCCTGCTGGAGCGCGTCATCGAGGAGCAGGCGCGTGGCGCCCCGGACAAGGCGCTGGCCATCCGCGCCGACATCGACGCGCTGATCGGGCGCGACCTGTCCAGCCTGAAGCCCGGTTCGCCGGAGGCCATGGAGGTCAAGAAGGCGCTGATCGCCCGCGGGGTGTGGTCGCAGTATCTGGAGGTCGGCATCGGCCCCGACGCCGAGATCTTCACCAAGGGCCAGCCGATGTCGGCGGTCGGCACCGGCGCCCATGTCGGCATCCCGCCTTATTCCGTGTGGAACAACCCGGAACCGGAAATTGCCGTCCTGGCCTCCAGCCGCGGGGACATCGTCGGGGCCACGCTCGGCAACGACATGAACCTGCGCGACGTCGAGGGGCGCTCCGCCCTGCTGCTCGGCAAGGCGAAGGACAACAACGCCAGCGGCTCCATCGGCCCCTTCATCCGTCTGTTCGACGATCGCTTCACGCTCGACGGCGTGCGCAGCGCCGAGCTGGGGCTGGTGGTCGAGGGCAGCGACGGCTTCCGGCTGGAGGGCTCCAGCTCCATGTCGCAGATCAGCCGCGACCCGGTGGAGTTGGTGGAAGCCACCATCGGCGAGAACCACCAGTATCCGGACGGCTTCGTCCTGCTGCTCGGCACCATGTTCGCGCCGGTCGAGGACCGCGACCGTCCGGGCGAGGGCTTCACGCACAAGCTGGACGACGTGGTG
The DNA here is from genome assembly GCF_059803775.1 of Azospirillum sp. UFLA03-27. Classification (NCBI taxonomy): domain Bacteria; kingdom Pseudomonadati; phylum Pseudomonadota; class Alphaproteobacteria; order Rhodospirillales; family Azospirillaceae; genus Azospirillum; species Azospirillum sp. UFLA03-27. The sequence continues at coordinate 22,467 of NZ_JAUQTX010000054.1, forward strand.
ACCATCACCGCCCCGGCGCTGGGCAGCCTGACCAACCGCGTCCGCCATTGCGCCGACTGCGCGCCCTGGGACTTCGGCGCCGCCGCGCTGATGCGGAACCTCGCGGGCCGCGGCCTGCTCGGCTGATCCCGCAGCGAGAACAAGAGCAGCGAGAACAAGAAAGGACCCGCCCGTGACCCTCACCGGCATGATGCTGATCGGCGCCGAGAGCCACCGTGGCCGCAACGGCGAGATCCACGCCATCGACCCGTCCACCGGGGCGACGCTGGAGCCCGCCTTCGGCGGCGGCGGGACGGCGGAGGTGGACCGCGCCTGCCAGCTCGCCTGGGACGCCTTCGACCGCTTCCGCGAAACCGCCCCGGAGGACCGCGCCGTCTTCCTGGAGGCGGTCGCCCGCAACATCCTCGACCTCGGCGACGCTCTCATCGTCCGCGCCATGGCCGAAAGCGGTCTGCCGCGCGCCCGGCTGGAGGGGGAACGGGGCCGCACCGTCGGCCAGCTCCGCCTGTTCGCCTCGGTGGTTCGGGAGGGCAGCTGGATCGGCGCCCGCATCGACCCGGCCCTGCCGGAGCGGGCGCCGCTGCCCCGCCCCGACCTGCGCCAGCGCCGCATTCCGCTCGGCCCCGTCGCGGTGTTCGGTGCCAGCAACTTCCCGCTGGCCTTCTCGGTGGCCGGGGGCGACACCGCCTCGGCCTTCGCCGCCGGCTGCCCGGTGGTGGTCAAGGCCCACTCCGCCCATCCCGGCACGTCGGAGCTGGTCGGCCGCGCCGTCCAGGCCGCCGTTGCCGAATGCGGGCTGCCGGAGGGCGTCTTCTCGCTGATCTTCGGCGCCGGCTCGTCGGTGGGCACGGCGCTGGTCGCCGACCCGCGCATCAAGGCGGTCGGCTTCACCGGGTCGCGCCGCGGCGGCGTGGCGCTGATGGAGGTGGCGGCCAAACGCCCGGAGCCGATCCCCGTCTACGCGGAGATGAGCAGCATCAACCCGGTCTTCCTGCTGCCGGCGGCGCTCGCAGCACGGGCGGAGGCTCTGGGCCAGGGCTTCGTCGCCTCGCTGACCATGGGCGCCGGGCAGTTCTGCACCAACCCCGGCATTCTGCTGGCGGTGGACGGGCCGGACCTCGACCGCTTCGTCGCCTCCGCCGTGGAGGCGCTGGGCGGCAGCGCGGCGCCGACCATGCTGACGCCGGGCATCCACGCCGCCTTCGACGCCGGGGTGGCGGCCCTGACCGGCAACCCCCGCGTGGCGACGCTGGCGCGGGGACTGGAGGGCGACGGCCCCAACCGGTGCCGGGCGGCGCTGTTCGCCACGACCGCCGACGCCTTCCTCGACGACCCGACCCTGCGCGAGGAAGTGTTCGGCGCCGCCTCGCTGCTCATCCGCTGCCCGGACCTGGAGTCCTTGCGCGCGGTGGCGGAACGGCTGGACGGCCAGCTCACCGCGACCCTGCAGATGGACGCGGCGGACACCAAGGCGGCGGCGGACCTGCTGCCGACGCTGGAGCGCAAGGCCGGTCGCATCCTGGCCAACGGCTGGCCGACCGGCGTCGAGGTCTGCCACGCCATGGTGCATGGCGGCCCCTTCCCGGCCACGTCGGACAGCCGCACCACCTCGGTCGGCACGGCGGCCATCGAGCGGTTCCTGAGGCCCGTCTGCTACCAGGACATCCCGGCCGACCTGCTGCCGGAGCCCTTGCGCGATGGCAACCCGCTGGGGCTGTGGCGCCGGGTCGACGGAGCGCTGGGCCGGCACTGAACCCCGATCACCGGCCCGCATACTCTGGTATGGTTCCGGGATTGTGGGCTAAACCAACCAAAAAAGACAGCAAACCAACAAATTCAGGAGGAGGACGCAGCATGAAGCCGTTTCTGAGCGCAATCACGGGCATCACCCCCATTCTGGCCGGCGGGCTGGCCGCCGCTTTGGCGCTGGGCACCGCCTCGGTCGCCCTGGCCCAGTCGTCTGATAAATCGGCTTCGGGCAAGACGGTGGTGACCTTCGCTGCGTCCCACTTCGCCGAGGTCGGCCGCGGCGACCGGCTGAAGGCCTGGGTGGAAAAGTTCAACCAGTCGCAGCCCAACATCGAGGTGAAGCCGGTCACCATCCCCTTCTCCTCCTTCGCCACCACCATCTTCACGCAGATGGGCGGCAACGGCGGCCCCGACGTGATCCGCTTCGACCTGCCGGAGTTCTACGCCGCGGTGGCCGCCAAGTCGGTCCTGCCGATCGACGACATCGTGAAGGACGGCGCCTATCCCTTCACCGCCGCCGACCAGTACATGAAGGTCGAGGGCAAGCGCTACGGCTTCGCCTTCGACACCGCCAACTACGCGATGGTCTACAACGCCGCGCTGCTGCCCAACGGCACGCCGCCCAAGACCTTCGAGGAGTTCGTGAAGCTCGGCAAGGAGGCGACGAAGGACGGCAACTACGGCTTCGCCTTCCGCGCCACGATGGCCGAGCGCGGCGGCGTCTGGTACGACCTGACCAACTTCGTCTACGGCTTCGGCGGGCGCTGGTCCAAGCCGGACGGCACGCCGACCTTCAACAGCCCGGAGGTCGTGGCGGGTGTCGCCGCCTACAAGACCGTCTATGACGCCGGCATGATCCCCAAGGGCACCGACGCCGCCACCTACCGGCGGATGTTCTGGGAAGGCAAGGTCGCCATGGAGATCGACAACGGCGGCGTCGCCACCATCCTGACCTCGCAGGGCAAGGCGCACCCCATCGCCGCCGCCCCGTCGCCCTTCCCGCACAAGGAGCAGGGCATGATCCTGGCTCCGGTGACCATCAACGCCAACACCAAGGTGAAGGACGCCGCCGGCACGTTCCTGCAATGGGCGCTCCAGCCCCAGCAGCAGCAGGAACTCCAGACCCTGCTCGGCGCCGCCAACGTCGCGACGACGGTGGAGCGCACGCCGGAGGAGCTTCAGGCCATGCCCTGGCTGAAGGTCTACGACGCGCAGACCCCGAACAGCGTGCCGGCCCTGCCGCAGGGGCTTGAGACCAAGGCGCCGGAGATCCAGCAGATCATCGTCCAGCAGCTCCTCAAGGTGCTCCAGGGCGGCGTCGCCCCGCAGACCGCCATGGACGAGGCGCAACGCCTGATCACCGCCCGCGTGCTCGCCCAGAAGTAACGCCCGCACAACTCCAGGGCGATTGCCTTCGTCCATCCTTAGCCCTCTCCCCTCTGGGGAGAGGGTGGCCCGAAGGGCCGGTGAGGGGGTTGTGCATGACCGTACGTCCGGCAAAAGCGCAACCCCCTCACCCTAACCCTCTCCCCAGAGGGGAGAGGGGATAACGAATGCGATCGTCTTGGTCCCAACTCCGGATACCGCATCATGATGAGCAGGACCGTGAGCCAGCCCAGGGCCGCCGCGCGGCGCGCGCCGATCGACCATGGCCGCTGGGTTCCCGCACTCTTCGTCGCCCCGGTGGCGCTCTATCTCCTGGTCTTCCAGGGTTACCCGCTGGTGCAGGAATTCCTGCTCAGCGTCACCTCCACCTCGCTGCTCTCGCCCGGCCAGCAGACCTACGTCGGGCTGGACAACTACCGCGAGCTCGTCTTCGACCCGGAGTTCCATCAGGTCCTGCGCGTCACCGCGGTCTACACGCTGGTCTGCGTGGTCGCCTCCATCGGGCTCGGCCTGCTGGCGGCGCTGCTGCTCGACGGCACCTTCCGGGGGCGCGGCATCGCCCGCGCGCTGGTCACCATTCCCTGGGCCGCTCCGCCGGTCGCCGCAGCGCTGATCTTCGTGTGGATGTTCAACGCGCAGTACGGCCTGTTCAGCCACCTCGCCCAATTCCTGGGCCTCGCCGAGGGCGGGGTGAACTGGCTGGACGAGCCGTCCTTCGCCCTGCCGGCCATCCTCATCACCACGATCTGGCAGATCTTCCCCTTCTCCTCCGTGGTCATCCTGGCCGCCCTCCAGGGCGTGCCGTCGGAGCTGCGCGAGGCGGCGGTGATCGACGGGGCCGACCGGCTCAGCATCTTCCGCGCCGTCACCTGGCCGACCATCCGCCCGTCGGTGGCGCTCCTCACTCTGCTCATCACGGTGTGGTCGCTGCGCCGCTTCGACGTGATCTGGCTGATGACCCAGGGCGGCCCGCTGGGCGAGACCAACACGCTGGTCATCGACCTCTACCGCCGCGCCTTCGTCTATCTCGACCTCGGCCGGGCGGCGGCGGTCGGCATCATCGGGCTGGTCGTCGCGATCCTGGTGACGCTGGTCTATTTCTGGCTGTCGACGCGGGCGGAAAAGGCCGCCGGGAAACGGTGATCCCCATGAAGCACAATTCCACAGCCCGCACGCTCGCCGTCCTGGTCCTCCTCGGGGTGGCGGCCTTCCCGCTCTACTGGATGCTGGTGACCTCGCTCACCTCGTCGGAGCGGCTGTTCGACGACACGCCGAACCTGCTGCCGACGCTGTCGCAGATCGGCACCTACGCCGCCGCCTTCACCGAGACCTCGCTGCGCCAATGGCTGGTCAACAGCCTGATCGTCGCGGTCGGCACGACGGTGCTGAGCATCCTGCTGTCGGTGCTGCCGGCCTACGCGCTGTCGCGGCTGACCTTCAACGGCAAGCTGCTGCTGGGCTTCGCGCTGTTCATGACGCAGATGCTGCCGGAAGCGATGCTGGTGGTGCCGCTCTACGACATCTTCACCAAGCTGTCGCTGCTCAACACGCTGCTCGGCCTGATCCTCGCCAACACGGCCTTCACGGTGCCGGTGGTGACCTGGATCCTGAAGGGCGCCATCGACGGCGTGCCGTCGGAGATCGAGGAGGCGGCTCGGGTCGACGGCTGCTCCCGCCTCGGCATCGTGCTGGCGGTGGTGGTTCCGCTGATCGCGCCGACGCTGGCGGCGGCGGCGGTGATCGCCTTCTTCCACGGCTGGAACGAGTATGTCTTCGCCCAGACCTTCATCAGCGACGACTCCCTGCGCACCGCCTCGGTCGGCCTCGCCAGCTTCGTGGGCGAGCTGAGCACGCCGGTGCACACGGTCATGGCGGTCGGCTTCATCTACACGCTGCCGGCGGTCGTCTTCTACCTGTTCGTCCAACGCTACGTGGTCGCCGGCATGACGACCGGCGGCGTCAAGGGCTGACCGTGGGCCGATCCCGCCCCCCTTGCAACGACACGCCCGAGAGATAAAAGGGAAAAGCCCATGGCTATCAAACTGCAGAACGTCACGAAGTCCTTCGGTTCCCTGACCGTGATCGACAACGTGAGCCTGGAGGCCGGCGACGACGAATTCCTGGTGCTGCTCGGCCCGTCGGGCTGCGGCAAGTCCACCATCCTGCGCATGATCGCGGGGCTTGAGACGGTGAGCAGTGGCGAGATCCATCTCGGCGGCAAGCGGGTGGACGAGCTGCCGCCCAGCGACCGCGACATGGCCTTCGTCTTCCAGTCCTACGCGCTCTACCCGCACATGACGGTGCGCCGGAACATCGCCTTCCCGCTGATCATGCGGCAGTTCCGCTGGTGGTTCCACATCCCCTTCATCGGCGACTATTTCAAGCGCCGCATCGAGAACTCGCCGGAGGTGCGCGACCTCGTGGAGCGCACCGCCGACACGCTGGCCCTGACCAAGGTGCTGGACCGCCACCCGCGCACCCTGTCGGGCGGCCAGCGCCAGCGCGTGGCGCTCGGCCGCGCCATGGTGCGCGAGCCGTCGGCCTTCCTGATGGACGAGCCGCTGTCGAACCTCGACGCCAAGCTGCGCACCGCCATGCGGGCGGAGATCACCCAGCTCCACCAGCGGGTCGGCGGCAACTTCGTCTACGTCACCCACGACCAGATCGAGGCGATGACCATGGGCACCCGCATCGCGCTGATGCGCGACGGGCATCTCCAGCAGTACGGCACGCCGCGCGAGATCTACGAGAAGCCGGCCAACACCTACGTCGCCCGCTTCATCGGCACGCCGCCGATGAACCTGATCGACGCCGAGGTCGAGGGCATGACCGTGCGCATCGGCGCCAGCGTCCTGCCGCTGCCCGACAAGGCCGAGCGGCCGGGCGGCAGCAGCCGCATGAAGGTCTGGCTGGGCCTGCGCCCCGGCGCGCTCGCCGTCGTGCCGCCGGGTCAGGGCAAGAGCCTGTCGGGCACCGTCACCCTGGTCGAGCATGTGGGGGCGGAATCGCTGATTTCGGTGAAGCTGTCCGGAGTCCACACCGCCCACGACGACGACGGCGGCCTGACCGACGAAGTGATGGTGTCCGTCCCCGGCTACAGCGAGCTGCGCGTCGGCGAGGCGGTCGGCATCGACTGCCTGCTGAAGGACTTCTCCCTGTTCGAGAAGGACAGCGGAGTCCGCGTCGGCGGGCGGGCCGCGGAGGACTTCCTGGCCGGGGGACGCGTCGGCACCATCCGGACGGCGTCCTGACACGATCCGTACCGACGGCGCCGCCTCTGCATCCCCAGGTGGATCGACAGAGGCGGCGCTGTTCCTGAACACCACTTTTCAGAAAGGCACTTTCGCCTCTTTCACAACCGATGTCTCAAATGTATCAATAATCGACAATTTGCTTCTGCATGAGCCAAAATTCATGCAGTAACCATCCCCGCCCTGCGGGGATTTCGTTGTTGTATGACCACCGATCCAAGCAAAATTAACTTCCGATCGGCCAAAAGACCGGCAGCGTTCAGAATTTCTTTAACAAATCACTTTGTTATTGGCCTTCCCGATACGCGACCGCCGCGATGGCGAGAGGGCCACTATGCCGGACACCCTGGACGCCACCGCCCCGCTCCTGACCATCCCCGATGCCCTGGCGTCCGAAGCGGCGGCGGTGCTGCTGGGCGGCGATCCCGGCGCGCTGAAGGCCGTGCAGGAGAAGCTGGCGGCGGCGCTGACCGGACAGGGTTTGCCGGAAGGTGCCGCGGGCAGCGTGGCTGACGGCTGGATGCGCGACGTCGCGGCGGGGGTCGGCGCCAGCGCCGCGCCCGACGACGCCATTGCGCAAGCGAGCCGGATCGCCGCCGGCACGGCGGCGCGCATGGCGGAAGCCGCCCAGGAAACCGCAGCGCTGACCGGGGAGCAACGCCTGGCCGTCGCCCTGGCCCAGGGACAAGGAATCGGGTCGGGCGGCGCGAACGATCCCAAGACGGCGTCCGACCTGTCCGCGGCGCTGTTCAGCGGGGTGATGGACCCGGCGGCCCGCCCCGCGGGCGCCACCGACCCGATCGCCGCCCTGTCGCAGGCTCTGACCGCTTCCCCCACCGCCCCGGCGATGCCGGACGCCGTTCCCGTTTCGCCGTCCGACAAGCTCGCCGCGGCGCTCGCCTCCGGCGTGGGGGTGCAGGACGCGGTGACGGCGCTCGGCCCCGCTCCGGGCAGTCACTTCGCCGAAGCGCTGGAACATGCCCTGTCCAGCGGCGCCGACGCCGCCGGTGCCATTGCCGAGGCCCAAGCGTTGAACGCCGCCGGCACGGTTCAGACCAATTCCGTCGCGGTCGAACAGACCGACGGCGCGCGCCTGCTCGGCGCCCTCGCTGCCGGAAAGACGGATGGCGCAAGCGGCGCGCTGGCTGGCAACCCCGCCTTCACCAGCGTCCTGAACGACGCGCTGGCGCAGGGCGCGCAACCCGACGCGGCGCTCGGCGCCTCGACCCGGGCGCAGACGGACATGGCGGCCCGGCAGGAGGCCGCCGCCGTTCCGGCGAAGCCGGCGGACGCGCTGGTCGCCTCGCTGTCGTCCGGCCAGAATGTGGCGGCCACCGTCAAGACCTTCGCCGCCGCCGCCGGGCTCGACGGCGCGGCGGCCGGCGGCTTCGGCGAGGCGCTGGGGCGGGCCCTGTCCAGCGGTCAGGAAATGTCCGGCGCGCTGGGATCGGCGCAGCAGACCGTGTCCACCGCTCTGGCCCTGTCCGCCGAAACCGCGAAGGGCGTCAAGAGCGACGGGCTGATCGCGGCGCTCGCCAGCGGGCAGAACGTCCAGCAGGCGGTGCAGGCGCTGGGCGGGTCCGGCGCCGCCTTCAACGCCGCGCTCGGGCAGGCACTGGCGGACGGGCGTGCCCCCGGATCGGCGCTCGCCGCCGCCCGCCAAGCGGCGGAGACGGTGCAGCAGAACGCCCAGGGCAGCGAAGTTCCTGTTTCCCCCGAGAACAAGGCGTTGGCCGATCTCGCCAACCCGCCGCCCGCGGGAGAGGCGGCCAAGGACGGCGCCAAAGGAGACGGCGACAAGGGCGGCGGGGAGAAATCCGCCGAGCAGGTCGCCGAAGCCCCGGCCGAGGGCAAGGAGGCCGGCAAGGAAGAGGGCGGCGAGAAGGACGGCGCCAAAGAGGAAGGCGCCAAGGAGGACGGGGCCAAGGAGGACGGGGCCAAGGAGGACGCGAAAGGCGAAGCCGCCGATAAGACCGCCGGCGCGTCCTCGGCGGAGGGCGAGGCGTCTCCGGCCACTGCCAAATCCAGCATGGGAAGCGAACCCGCGTTGAAGCCGATCAGCTTCGACGCGGCCGGAACCGCCAAGAGCGCCGACAGCGCCGCGCCGAGCATCACCGCCCCCTGTCTCTTATACACATCTGACGCTGCCGACGATTATACGCGAGTGTAGATC
>NZ_JAUQTX010000550.1:0-562 GCF_059803775.1 Azospirillum sp. UFLA03-27
ATCTTGGTCGAGGCGCCGGTCTCGTCGAGGAACACCAGCTTGGTCGGATCAAGGTCGGGCTGCGCCTCGAACCACGCCTCCCGTGCCGCGGCGACGTCCGCGCGGTCCTGCTCGGCCGCATGAGCGGTTTTTTTTATACGTGATGCCGCGCACGGCGAAGAAGCGCCACAGCGTGCCGATACTGGCGGACGCGCCGCGCTCCTCGCGCAGGAGCACCTGCAACTCGGCCAAGGTGAGGTGGGGCGTCGCTGCGACGAGGCCGAGTAGGAACTCCGCATGAGCATCGAGCTTCGAGCCGCGCGGCGGGCCTTGGCGCCGCGCCGCCGTCTCGCCGGTGCTGCGCGCCCGGCGCACCCACACGATCGCCGTCGCGATCCCCACTTGGTAGTGCGCGGCGGCTTGCCGGGCCGACAGGCCAGCCGCCACCGCCTTCAACACGCGATCCCGCAAATCCTGGCTGTAGGCTCGGGCCATGCAGATCCTCCATCCGTCGAGGACGGTGAATCACGCAGCCCAGTTGCCGTAAACTCCTTCTGAATCGGTAACCCCTGAAAGGGCTCTA
>NZ_JAUQTX010000551.1:0-552 GCF_059803775.1 Azospirillum sp. UFLA03-27
CTCGCCGCGCTCCGGCAGTTCCAGCCCCACCCCCTCGCCGCGCGGGTAGCGCAGCGCCGAGGCGCGGTCGTCGATGGCGGCGCTGGTCGCCACCATGTGCATCAGCTCCAGCTCGTCCGCCGCCGCCATCAGCACGATGTCGGGCAGGCAGCCCAGATAGGCCACGTCGAAGGCCCCGGCGTGGGTCGCCCCGTCCGCCCCGACCAGACCGGCGCGGTCGAGCGCGAAGCGCACCGGCAGGCGCTGCAGCACGACGTCGTGCACCACCTGGTCGTAGGCGCGCTGCAGGAACGTCGAGTAGATGGCGCAGAAGGGTTTGAAGCCCTCGGTCGCCAGCCCGGCGGCGAAGGTCACGGCGTGCTGCTCGGCGATGCCGACGTCGAAGCAGCGGTCGGGGAAGCGCTGGCCGAACAGGTCGAGCCCGGTGCCCGACGGCATGGCCGCGGTGATGGCGAGGACGCCGGGGTCGCGCTCGGCCTCGGCGATCAGGGCGTTGGCGAAGACGCGGGTGTAGGTCGGGGCGTTGGACTTGGGCTTGGACTGGGCGCCGGT
>NZ_JAUQTX010000552.1:0-548 GCF_059803775.1 Azospirillum sp. UFLA03-27
GCATCGACATGACCGAGCGCGACCAAGCGGTCGGCCAGCAGCTTCAGGGTCCACCGACCGCGTCCGTCGGGCGGTTGGGAGCACGCCAGCGTGATCAGGTGCGCTTCCTGAAGGCCGTCCAATTTGGTCTGATAGACGCGATCCGGGCCCTTGTAATGGCTGAGCGCCGCCTCAAAGCCGTCTTCGACGAAGCGCCGGCGCAAGCGCTCGATCGTGGCGGTGCCGACGCCCACCGCTTCGGCAACGTGTTCGTCGGTCCAGCCGGGCCCCTCAGGGCCCTCGTCAACGCGGAGAAGAACCTGCGCGTGCTTGAGCTTGCGCACATCCGCCTTGCCGCGGGACAGAAGCTCGTCCAGATGCTGACGCTCTTCGGCGCTCAAGGTGACACGATACTTCTTCATCCGCGCCCTCCAGTGGCAGGGTTTCACCTTCAACCAGCAGGCAACCCATCAGTTCAGCCTCGATGAAGGACTAGCAGGATGCGGAAAAAGGGCTGTGCACGGCCGGTTGGTCGTGATTCTTTTCGGTTGAGGAGAACACGGCCGACG
>NZ_JAUQTX010000553.1:0-536 GCF_059803775.1 Azospirillum sp. UFLA03-27
ACGCTCAACTGGGACGACGAGATCGTGAAGGCCATCGCGCTCACCCGCGATGGGCAGGTCGTCCATCCCGCCTTCGCCGGCCAGACGGTCTAAAGGCCGGACGGAATTAGGGAGAGACACATGGATCAGACTCAATTGTCCAACCGCGTCGCTGAGCTGAAGGCCCAGCTCGCCGCGGCCAGCCAGCAGATCGACGCGCTCGCCGCCCAGGCCGCCGCGCTCGGCCACGCCACTCCCGTCGCGGACGCGGCGAGCCACGGCAACTTCTTCATCACCGGCCTGACGGTGTTCGTCTTGGCCTGCTTCGTCGGCTACTACGTGGTGTGGCGGGTGACGCCGGCTCTGCACTCGCCGCTGATGGCGGTGACCAACGCGGTGTCCTCGGTGATCATCGTCGGCGCCCTGATCGCCGCCGGCCCCGCCGGGTTCGGCTTCTCCAAGATCATGGGCTTCCTCGCCGTCATCCTGGCCAGCGTCAACATCTTCGGCGGCTTCCTGGTCACCCAGCGCATGCTGTCGATGTTCAAGAAGAAGGG
>NZ_JAUQTX010000554.1:0-530 GCF_059803775.1 Azospirillum sp. UFLA03-27
TTGTCCTTGAAGCGGCCGGCGCCGCGGCCGCCCGCGTGGATCTGCGACTTCACGACCCACACCGGGCCGCCCAGCTCACGGGCGACGGTCTCGGCCTCCTCGGGAGAGAACGCGACGCCGCCGCGGGGCACCGCGACGCCGTACGTCTTCAGCAGGCCCTTGGCCTGATACTCATGGATGTTCATGGCTGTCTTCGGGTGTTTAAAATGGAAGGGTGCGGGGCGCAGGCCGGCATCGGCGCTGACGCGTCCCGCGCCGGCACCCTGCGTCCTGTGCTGAATCCGTGGAAGAATAACGGTGTGAGCCTGCGGCTCACCGGATGTGTGCGTCAACGCCCCCGCTCTTCGGGACTGCGTGCGCCTGTTATCCGTGCTGCATGGAGCGGGCGCCCTGACGGAACGCCCTCGCCACGGCTGTCTTTACTCGGCGGCCATGCGGGGAACGACCAGCCCCAGCGCGCCGCTGTCGCGAACCTCGCCGATGCGGCGTTCGTCGAAGCCGAGCACCTCGCGCAGGATCTCGTCGGTGTG
>NZ_JAUQTX010000555.1:0-523 GCF_059803775.1 Azospirillum sp. UFLA03-27
TCCGGGGCGATCTGCGAGAGCAGCTCGTCCAGGTGCCTGGGGTCGTTGTGGCGGAAGATGTGCTTCTCGGCGCCGCTGTTGCGGATGCCGGTGATCATCGAATTGTGGTTCAGCGCGTCGGACAGGATCACGCAGTTGGGCAGCAGCTTGCCCAGCGTCCCCAGCGTCGCGTCGTTGGACACGTAGCCGGAGGTGAACAGCAGAGCCGCCTCCTTCCGGTGGAGGTCGGCCAGCTCGCGCTCCAGCAGCACGTGGTAGATGTTGGTGCCGGAGATGTTGCGCGTGCCGCCCGCACCCGCACCCACGCCGTCGATGGCGTCGTGCATCGCCTTCAGGACGACCGGGTTCTGGCCCATGCCCAGATAGTCGTTGGAGCACCAGACGGTGACCTCCCGCTCCTTCCCGGCGGCGTCGCGGAAGGTGGCTTTCGGAAAGTTCCCCGCTTGCCGTTCGAGGTTGGCGAAGACCCGGTAGCGGCCATCCTGTTTCAGGCTGGCGATCTGGGTGCGGAAAAAGCTCTCGT
>NZ_JAUQTX010000556.1:0-511 GCF_059803775.1 Azospirillum sp. UFLA03-27
GGCTTCCCGCTGGCGCTGGCCAGCGACCTGATCGTCGCGGCGGAGGACGCGGTGTTCACCCTGTCCTACATCAAGGTTGCGCTGACGTCGGACGGCGGCGGCACGGCGTCGCTGGCCCGCGCGCTGCCGCCGCAACTCGCCGCGGAAATCCTGTTCGAGGGCGGGCGCGTCGGGGCGCCGCGTCTGGCGCAGCTTGGCATGATCAACCGGCTGACCGCTCCGGGCGGTGCGCTGGCCGAGGCGACCGTTTGGGCGGAGCGGCTGGCCGCCGGCCCGACCGCCGCGCTGGGCCGCGCCAAGGGGCTGCTGGAGGTGGCTTACGGCGGGCTGGCGGATCAGCTCGACCGAGAGCGCGACGCCTTCGTGGAGTCGCTGTTCAACGATGAGGCCGGAGAGGGCGTGACCGCCTTCTTCGAGAAGCGGGCGCCGGTGTTTTCGAAGGGGTGAGTGGTCGCGCTGGTGCCCCCTCCCTAACCCTGTCTCTTATACACATCTCCGAGCCCACGAGACT
>NZ_JAUQTX010000557.1:0-503 GCF_059803775.1 Azospirillum sp. UFLA03-27
GCGCCGATCACGAAGGCCACGTCCGCGGTGCCGAAGTCGCGGTTGATGTCCTCCAGCTCGAACACCTCGTCGTAGGGCACGTTGGCCTCGGCCAGCAGCACGTTCATGTGCCCCGGCATGCGCCCCGCCACCGGATGGATGGCGTACTTGACCTCGACGCCCTCCTTCTTCAGCAGGTCGGCCATCTCGCGCAGCGCGTGCTGGGCCTGGGCCACCGCCATGCCGTAGCCGGGGACGATGATCACCGACTGGGCGTTCTTCATGATGTAGGCCGCGTCCTCCGGCGAGCCGGCCTTGACCGTGCCGCGCTCGCCGCCGCCGGCCGCCGCCGACGCCGCCCCGCTGTCGCCGCCGAAGCCGCCCAGGATGACGTTGAAAATCGAGCGGTTCATGCCCTTGCACATGATGTAGGACAGGATGGCGCCCGACGAGCCGACCAGCGCGCCCGTGACGATCAGCAGGTTGTTCTGCAGCGTGAAGCCGATGCCCGCCGCCGCCCAGCC
>NZ_JAUQTX010000055.1:0-30645 GCF_059803775.1 Azospirillum sp. UFLA03-27
AGTCTCGTGGGCTCGGAGATGTGTATAAGAGACAGGGTCGGGGTGGTGGCGCCGGGCAGTGCCTTCCTGTCGCTGGGCACCTCGGGCGTGCTGTTCGTCAGCGGCAACCGCTTCGCCCCCAACCCGGAACGCGGGGTGCACGCCTTCTGCCACGCCCTGCCCAACCGCTGGCACCAGATGTCGGTGATGCTGAGCGCGGCGAGTTGCCTGTCCTTCGCCGCCCTCCTGACCGGCGCCGCGGACGAGGCGGCGCTGCTGCGCGAGGCCGAATCACACGGCGGCGACCCCGGCGCCCTGGTCTTCCTGCCCTACCTGTCGGGGGAGCGCACGCCGCACAACGACCCTCACGCCAAGGGCGTCGTCTTCGGCCTGACCCACGACACCGACCGCGGGGCGCTCGCCCGCGCGGTGCTGGAGGGGGTGGCCTTCGCCTTTGCCGACGGGCTGGACGCCCTGGAGGAGGCCGGCGGGCGCGTCGAACGGTTCCTGGTGATCGGTGGCGGCGCCCGCAGCGCCCTGTGGGGCCGCATCCTGGCGAGCGCGCTCGGCCGGCCGCTCGACTACCCGGCGGGGGGCGAGGTCGGCCCGGCCTTCGGGGCGGCCCGACTGGCGCGCCTCGCGGTGACGGGCGAGGAACCGGACACCGTGTGCCGGCCCTTGGAGATCCGCCACACCGTGGAGCCGGACCCGGCCCTGGCCGCCGCCCTGGCGCCGCGCCGCCGCCTGTTCCGCCGGCTCTACGGCGATCTGAAAGCGGCCTTCCACGAGGCCGACGGGGCGTGACCCACGCACATGCGGGTGTCTTCCCGCCGATTTTCAAAGGGCGAGCCTTCTCCGGGGCTTAATTGAGGAAGCGGTTTTCGCGCAGGCGGGCCACGGCGAGGTCCACGAAGGCCCTTACCTTGGCCGGCGCGTGGCGCCCCTCGGGATGGAGGACATGGATGGGCAGGGGCGGCTCCTCATGGTCGGCGAGCACGATCCGAAGCTCGCCAGCGAGGAGCGCCGGGCCGATCTGGTAATGAAGAACCCGGGTGAGGCCCCAGCCCGCCTTGGCGGTCGCGATCACCGCCTCGTTGGTGTTGCATTGCAGAACCGGGTCGATGGTCACCCGCTGGTCCCGGGCGAACCGCCACTCCGGCGATGCCCACGCGCCGGTCGATACGGCGATGCGATGGTGCTTGAGGTCGACCGGTGTTCTTGGGACGCCGTGGCGCTGGAAATAGGCCGGGGCGCCGCAGACCACGCGCCGGACCATGCCGACCCGGATTGCCGTAAAGCCGGAATCCGGCAGGTGGCCGATGCGCACGGCGACATCGATGCCTTCCTCCACGATGTTCACCGGGCGGTCGACGAAGAAGGTCTGCGCGCGCATGCCGGGGTAGCGATCCAGATACTCGGTCACGATCGGCAGCACATGCATCGGCCCGAACAGAGCGGAGGCGGTGACCGCGAGCGTCCCGGTCGGTGTGGCGTAGACGCCGCCCGCGGCGGCCTCCGCCTCCGTGATGTCCGACAGGATGCGGCGGCAATCCTCGAGGTAGCGCGCGCCGGCTTCGGTCACCTTGACCGAGCGGGTGGTGCGCACGAACAGGCGGGCGCCGATGAGATCCTCAAGGGCCGCCACGGCGCGCGTCACCGCGGGCGCGCTCAGATGCAGGTGGCGGGCGGTTTCGGCAAAGCTCTCCGTTTCCGCGACCTTCACGAAGATCCGCATCGCCTGCAGCCGGTCCATGCGCGCCCCCGTTTCGCCGTGTCCCCGTCACAGTCTGTGGCCGAAGAGGCTCCGGATAGCAACCTCCGCCTGCGCCGCCGGGTCAGAAGCCGCCTCTTTAGAAGCCGCCGGGTCAGAAGCCGAAATGGCTGAGGCCCGGATGGTCGTCCGGACGGCGGCCCAGCGGCCAGCGGAACTTGCGGTCGGCTTCGGCGATGGGGTGCTCGTTGATGCTGGCGTGGCGGACACGCATCAGCCCATCCTCGGCGAACTCCCAATTCTCGTTGCCGTAGGCGCGGAACCACTGGCCGCTGTCGTCGTGGTATTCGTAGGCGTAGCGCACGGCGATGCGATTGCCGCCGAACGCCCACAGCTCCTTGATCAGCCGGTAGTCCAGCTCGCGGTTCCACTTGCGGGTCAGGAATGCCTCAACCTCGGCGCGGCCGTTGGCGAACTCCGCGCGGTTCCGCCAGCGCGTGTCGGTGGTGTAGGCCAGCGCGACCTTGGCGGGATCGCGGCTGTTCCAGCCGTCTTCCGCCAGACGGACCTTCTCGACGGCGGTTTCCTGGGTGAAGGGAGGCAGGGGAGGACGGGACATGGCGAACTCCTTTGGTTTGCGGGGGAAAGGACGGGCAGCGGGTAGCGATTGGTCAGAGCGCGAGTTGCAGGCGGTCGTCCACGCCCGTCTCCGCTTCGGCGGGGACGGCGCAGCACAGCAGCACCTCGTCCGTGGCGACCGCCGCGCTCGGCTCCTTGAGGTAGGTCACCGCACCCTTGAGCAATTTGGTGCGGCAGGTCCCGCAGGTGCCTTCGCGGCAACTGAAGGCGGGATCGAGGCCGCGCGCTTCGGCCAGTTCGAGCAGCGTGCCGGAGCCGGGTGTCCAGCGCGCCTCCTTGAGCGCGTTCATGAAGGCGACCGGAACCGGCTTGGTCGCGGGCGGCCGGCGCGCCGGTGCGGCGGCGGTTTCCATGGTCTGACCCGTCCGCTTCAGGGACGACGGCCCGAACGCTTCGGTGTGAATCCGGCTGTCAGCGATGTTGAGGCCGCGCAGGCCGTCGTAGAGCGCCTGGGTGAAGGCGGGCGGCCCGCAGACGTAGAAGTCGTAATCGTTGAAGCCGAGGATGCGTGTCAGCAGCGTCATGTCGATGCGGCCCACGGCGTCGTAATCAACGCCCGGTGCGGCCTCACCGGGATCGCTGAGGACGCGGACAAGCCGGACGGCGCCGTTCGCCGCCGTGACAAGGTCGGCGATTTCCCGGTCGAACGGACGCTCCGCTTTGGAGCGCGCGGCGTGGACCAGGATCGTCGGGCGGATGCGTTGCGTGCGCAGCCCCTCATAGACCACGTGTCGCAGCATGGCGAGCAGCGGCGTGATACCGACCCCGCCGGCCAGCAGCACCGCCGGCCGTACCGCGCGGGCGTCGATGGTGAAGCCGCCCGCCGGCCCGCGCGCCTCGATGACGTCGCCGACCCGGACATGGTCGTGCAGATGCCGCGACACCAGGCCTTCGCGTTTGACGCTGATGCGGTAGATCCCGTCCGACGGGGCGACGGACAACGTGTAGGTCCGGACGACCGGTTTGTCGGCGCCCGCCGGGGTGACGCGGATGGGCAGATGCTGGCCGGCCAGATGCGGCGGCAGCCCCGCGCCGTCGGTCGGCCGCAGATGAAAGGAGCGGATGGTGGCGCTTTCCTCCACGATGTCCGTCACCGTCATCGGCCGCCAGCGCGTCGCCGTTTCCTCCGCGCGCAGCCGGTCAGCGGCTTGGCCCCAGTCGCCCGTCATCAGGGAGCTGGGTGACCAGCCGTCCGCCCGCAGCGTCCAGCGCAAGGCCAGGGCGCCGCGCCGCCGGACGACCTTGCGCGCCTTGAACGTCCACAGCCGCTCGGCGCCCTGGAAGGCGGCGATCTCCGGCGAGTCCAGGATCACCGCGGCGTCGCCGGTCATCTGCAGCAGGTCGCCGCTGGCGAAATCGACGAAGAGCAGCCCCGCCTTCCCGTTGAGCAGGATGTTGCCAAGCGTGGCGAAGAAGAGATTGCCGTCGAAATCCGGAATGGTGAGCGTGCCGTCCCCGGCCACGCGGACGAAGCCGGCCTTGCCGCCGCGATGCGACACGTCGACTTGGCGATGGTCGCCGCGGTCGGCGTAGGAGGCGACGAAGAAGGCGTCCGCCGCTTCGATCGCCGCCCGTGCCGCCGGGTCGAGGGCCGTCAGCTCCTCGACGGCACCGGCGAAGGGCTGGGCGGGGTCGCGGGCCAGCGTGGCGTCGCGCAGCTGGATGTAGCGGGGGCAGTTTCCGAAACTCTGGCCGACCGCGACGCAGAAGCCCTCGGGCGTCGTCGTGGCGACGCCGTTCATGCGGTTGCGCCGCCGCGTGTTCATCTCGATGCCGAGGAGGCCGACCGGAGCACCGTCGGTCATGCCGGCCGCCGCGGGATCGCCGGCGCTTGGGCGCGCGGCGATGTCGAGGGCGGTCGGCGACGGTGAGGACAGGAAGCCGGGCCGCCCTTCGAGGATGCCGGCCCACGCGTCTCCATCAGGGTCGGCGCTGCCGATCACGATGAAGGGGAGCTGGGCGTAGAAGTCGCGGTGCTGGTCGGGCATGAAGTCGCGGATGACCCGCTGTCCCACCATCGCCATCCGTTCGGCGACGTCGGCGCCAACTTTCTTCTGCAGGAACGTCTCGCCCTCGTGCCAGATCGGCAGCGTCTTCGCGGTCTCGCCCATATTCCGTCTCCTCGGTACCCGTCTCCTCATTGAAAGAAGCGGGCGCGCCGGATCGCGCGCCCAGGCGGCGCGTCAGGCGGCGGTGAGTCCGGCCGGCGTCTGGGCGAAGGGGACGAAGCCCGGCAGCGCCTCGACCCGGCGGAGGAAGGCGTTGACGGCCGGATAGCCCGACAGATCGACGTTGCCCTCCGGGGCGCGGGCGACATAGCTGTAGATGGCGACGTCGGCGATCGTCGGCTGGACGCCGACCAGCCAGTCGCGGCCGGACAGGTGGCTGTCGAGACGCTTCAGCAGGGTGTGTGCGCGGCCGATGACCTCGTCGGGGTTGAAGCCCGCGCCGAACACCGTGACCAGCCGCGCCGCCGCCGGGCCGTAGGCGACCTCGCCGGCCGCGACCGACAGCCAGCGCTGGACGGCCGCCGCGTTCCGGGCGTCCTCGGGCAGCCAGTCGGTGCACCCGGCCTTCTTGGCCAGATAAACCAGGATGGCGTTCGAGTCCGAAACGACCACGCCGTCGTCGTCCAGCACCGGCACTTGGCCGAACGGATTCAGCGCCAGGAATTCGGGGGTCTTGTGCGCACCCGCCTTCAGGTCGACCTCGACCAGCTCGTGCGGCAGTCCGAGCAGGGAGACGAACAGGCGGGCGCGGTGCGCATGACCCGACAGCGGGTGATGATAGAGCTTCATGGCTGACTCCTGCGATGCTGGCCGGGACCATCCCGATCCGCACACAGAGAGTGCGCCCGTCAGCCGATCATCGGAATGACCCGGTTTGACAGTTCATCATTACAGCCAGCGCAATAATGCCGGTTGGGGTGGGGTGTTTGGGGTGAGTGCGTTAGACGTTACCTCTCCCCAGAGGTGAGAGGGCTACAAAGGCCAATTGCAACAGTTCCGCATGACCGCTCAGACCGGCTTGACCTTCGGTCGCTTCCACGGCATTATGATGCATCATACATCGGATGGTCGGCAACGACGGGAAGGGCGGAGGATGAGCGGGTTCGATCTGACCCTTCTCGAACACGACAATCTTGGCGGCACGATTTACCAGAAATTGTGCGAGGCCCTGATGAAGGGCGCCTTCAAGCCGAACGACCGCCTCAAGATCCGCGATCTGGCCGACCGGCTGGGGACGAGCGTCACGCCGGTGCGCGACGCCATCCTGCGGCTGGTGCAGGATCAGGCCCTGGTGCTGCGCTCGCCGCGCGACATCCGCGTCCCGATGCTGACACGGGCCACCTACCTGGAGATCCGCGACATCCGCGTCAATCTGGAAGGGCTGGCCGCCGCGCGGGCTGCCGAACAGGCCACGCCCGCGCAGATCGCGGCCTTGGACGCCCTGCTCAAGCGCAACGAGGAGGCGATGGCCGCAGGCAACACCGCGCGGGCCACCGAACTCAACCAGATCTTCCATTTCACGGTGTCGGAGATCGCGGACATGCCAGTGCTCGGCGACATTCTGCGGCGGCTCTGGCTGCAGATGGGGCCGTTGATCGCCGACGTCTACGGCGGCGCCGGGCGCACGATGATCGACCATCACTACCCGCTGATGGACGCCATCCGCCGCCACGACGGCCCCGCCGCAGCACACGCCATCCAGGCCGACATCCTGCTGGCCAGCGGCCCGATCCTGGAGAGGATCGACGGCGTGCATCCCGAGGCGCTCGCCGTCTGATTCCCCGCCGATGCCATCCACTTCCTCAGCCGATCCACCCGCGATTATGATGCATCAAACATTGACCGCTTCGAACCACGAGGAGACACCGGCGATGACACCGGCCCCGACCCAGGGTGACGTTCTGACCACCGCCGCGCCGGCAATCTCCACGGAGGAGGCCGGCGCCATCCTGCAACGGTGGTTCGGCGTGGCCGGCACCGTCCGCGAACTGAGCAGCGAGCGCGACCGCAACTTCCACATATCCACGCCGGATGGGCAGGGCTATGTGCTGAAGTTCACCAACCCGGCGGAGCCGCAACCCGTCACCGGCTTTCAGACCGGGGCCATGCAGCATGTGGCCGACCGCGACCCGACCTTGCCGGTGCCGCGGGTCGTGCCGACGCTGGACGGGGAGGCCCAGGCGATCGTCCACATCGACGGCAGCGCCATTGTGCTGCGGCTGCTGACCTATCTCGAAGGAACGCCGCTCCACGCCGCGCCGCCCTCGCCGGGTCTGATGCGGGCGTTGGGAACGACGCTGGCCCGGCTGGATCGGGCGCTGGCCGACTACGAGCATCCCGGCTCGGAGCGCGACCTGCTGTGGGACATCACCCGCACCGCCAGCGTCGCCGACCGGCTGCACTATGTGGCGGACGACCGGCGCCGTGGGATGGTCGAGCGCTTCGTCGCCCGCTTCGCCGACGAGATCGCCCCCCGGCTGCCCGCCCTGCGCCATCAGGTGATCCACAACGACCTGAATCCCCACAACGCGGTGGTCGATCCGGTCGGGCATGAGACGGTCACCGGGATCATCGATTTCGGCGACGCGCTGCGGGCGCCGCTGGTCAACGATCTGGCGACGGCGCTCGCCTACCACGTCACCAGCGGCGAGACTCCCTTCGGCTCCGTGGTCGAGATGACCCGCGCCTACAACGCCGTGCTGCCGCTGACGGCGGACGAGGTGGACCTGCTGCCCGATCTGGTGGCGGGCCGCCTCGCCCTGACCGTCGGCATCACCGGCTGGCGAGCGGCCGAGTACCCCGCCAACGCCGCCTACATCCTGCGCAACGCCGAACGTGCCTTCGCCGGCCTGGACCGGCTGACCGGCGACGAGGCCGCCACCGCACGCCGCCTGCTCCATCTCGCCTGCCAGAAAGTGTGAACCGCCATGACCATGATCAACGCCTACGCGCCCGACTCCGCTGGGACCCTGCCGGAGCGCGAGCGCGCCCTGATCGCCCGTCGCGAGAAGCTGCTCGGCCCGGCCTACCGCCTGTTCTACGCCGACCCGATCCATGTCGTGCGCGGGGAGGGCTCGTCCCTCTATGACGCCGAAGGCAACCGCTATCTGGACGCCTACAACAACGTCGCCTCGGTCGGGCATTCGCGGCCGGAGGTGGTGGAGGCGATGGCCAAGCAGGCGGCCGTTCTGAACACCCACACGCGCTACCTGACCGACGGCATCCTCGACTTCGCCGAAGCCTTCCTGGCGGAGTTCCCGGCGGCGCTGTCGCATCTGATGCTGACCTGCACCGGCAGCGAGGCCAACGATCTGGCCCTGCGCGTCGCCCGCGTCCACACCGGCGGCACCGGCGTCGTCATCGCGCACAACGCCTACCACGGCGTGACCTCGGCGCTGGCCGAGATGTCGCCCTCGCTGGGCGCCGCGGTGAAGCTGGGCGACCATGTCCGCGTGGTGCCGGCGCCCGACGGCTATCGCATGCCGGAGGCCGAGGTCGGCGCCGCCTTCGCGCGCTCCGTCGAGGAGGCCATCGCCGACCTGCGGGAGAAGGGGATCGCCCCGGCGGCGCTGCTGGTCGACACCATCTTCTCCAGCAGCGGCGTCTTCACCGACCCGGCCGGCTTCCTCGCCCCGGCGGTCGAGGCGATGCGCAAGGCCGGCGGTATCTTCATCGCCGACGAGGTGCAGCCCGGCTTCGGGCGGCTCGGCACGCACATGTGGGGCTTCGCGCGTCATGGGCTGGTGCCCGACATCGTGACGGTCGGCAAGCCGATGGGCAACGGCCACCCGGTGGCCGGCGCGGTGTTCCGGCCGGAGGTGATCGAGGCGTTCGGCAAGAGCCAGCGCTATTTCAACACCTTTGGCGGCAACCCGGTGTCCTGCGCGGTGGCCCTGGCGGTGCTGCGCGTGATCAAGGCGGACCGCCTGCAGGAGAACGCCCTGACCGTCGGCACGCAGATGATCGACGGCCTGCGCGCACTCGCCGCCAAGCACGAGCTGATCGGCGACGTGCGCGGAAGCGGGCTGTTCATCGGCGTCGAGATGGTGCGCGACCGCAAGCTCAAGACCCCGGCGTCGGAGGAGACGGCCCGCGTCGTGAACGGGATGCGCCAGCGCCGGGTGCTGATCAGCGCGACCGGCCAGGAGGGGCACATCCTGAAGATCCGCCCGCCGCTGGTCTTCTCGTCCGAGGACGCGAAGCTGTTCCTCGCCACGCTCGATGAGGTGCTGGCGGCGCTGTAAAGGCGCCGTCCCTCAGCCGAGCCGTATCCGTTCGCCGGGGAGGGCCAGCCCCATCCGGTCATCGCCCGCACAGCTTGCGGCCAGCGCCTCGCGCTGGTCGCGGCGCACGTGGTAGAGGCGCACCGCGCCGATTCCCAGGCGCTCCGGCAGGCCGGCCAGCGCCTCATGGGCGGCGTGGAAGGACTGGGTGGGGTCGGCCTGCACGGTGAAGCATTCTTGGAACAGCAGGTCGGCGCCCCGGTAGAGGTCTTCGGCCTTCTGTGTCGGGCGGCCGTCGCCGGAATAGGCGAAGCTCCGCCCGCCGGCCTCCAGCCGAATCGCGTGGTTGGGGACAGCGTGAAGGGTCGGCGCACTGCGCAGGACGAAGGGGCCGATCCGCCCCGCCGTCCCCTCGCCCGGCGTCTCGCGCCAGATCAGGGGGAACTGCCGCGACCGCTGCGGATCGATGCCGCCGGCCTCGAACAGGCGGGTGAGCTGGTGACGGCCCTCGGCGGTGGTCACGATCTCCAGCGGCTTGCGGCGCCCGTCGTCGGTCCAGCGGATCAGCACCGGCACCAGACCGAAGCAATGGTCGGGGTGGTGATGCGTGAAATAGATCGCGTCCACCGCGTCCGGTTCGGGCAGCGCCCGCCACAGCGAGGGCGGCACCGAATGGCCGCAGTCGATCAGCAGGCGGAAGCCCTCCGCCGTCACGGCGACGGAGGAATTGCAGAAGTCGGGGTCGCCGGCCTCGCCGACGCCCAGCACGAAAATGTCCATGGGGTTCAATGTCCAACCTTGGCCAGCACGTCGGCTTTGAGGAAGCGCTCGATCACCAGCATGAACCCGACCGAGGGGACCAGCAGGATCAGCGCCGTGATCGCGGCGATCTGGTAGTTGCCGCCCATGCCCGCGTTGAACATGAGGAGCGGCAGGGTGGTGACGTCGGGCACGCCGACGAAATAGGTCCCGGTGAACTCGTCCAGCGATTCCAGGAACACGAAGATCGAGGAGGCCAGCACGCCGGGTGCGGCCAGCGGCAGCGTCACGTCGCGGAAGGTCCGAAGGGGCGAGGCGCCCATGTCGCGCGCCGCCTCCTCCAGCGAGCGGTCCACCGCGGAGAAGGCGGCCGCGGTGATCCACACCGAGAAGACCAGCCCGTGCACGGTGTGCACCAGGACCACCCCGGCAATGGTGCCGTTCAGCCCGACCGCATAGAAGATGCGCGCCACGTTGATGTAGACGGCGACGCTGGGGAAGGCCTGCGGCAGCAGGAAAGCCAGCAGGATCGCCCCCCGCCAGGGCAGGCGCAGCCGGGCCAGCGCGTAGCCCGCCGGGATCGACACCGCCAGACAGGCGGCCACTGTGAACAGCGCGATGGTGACGCTGGTCGCCAGCGACGCCATGGCGTTGGAGCGCGGGGCGAAGACCCGCTCCCAGAAGGAGAAGCCGTATTGCAGGGGCAGGGCGTGCGGGAAATACCATTTCTCCGCCACCGCCCAAAGGCCGAGGTTGGTCAGCGGTCCGAACACCGCGAAGGCGAGCAGCCCGAGCAGGAGGCCGCGGGGAAGCCAGCCGAAAGAACGCAGCATCACCGCCCGCCTCCCTGGCGCACGCCGTGGCGCAGGTAGATCCAGCCGACCAAGCCGGCCATGGCGTAGGAGACGAAGCCCAGCGCGTTCGCCACGCCGTAATCGCCGTGGGCGTTGATGCGGTAGGCCATGTCGACGGTGATCATGGTCGGGCTGTTGGGGTTGATCATCATGGGAACGGACATCACCGACAGCATGGTCACGAAGCTGAGGATGAGCCCGACGACCAGCGTCGGACGGACCTGCGGAACGACGATCTCGGCGAGGATGCGCAGCCGCCCGGCGCCGAGGTCGCGCGCCGCCTCGATGGTCGAGCGGTCGAGCGAGGCCATGGCGCCCGCCACCATCAGCGCCACGAAGGGCGTCTGCTTCCACACGAAGGTGACGACGACCCCGCGCCAGTCGAGCAGGCTCGCCGCCTGCAACGGCTCGATGATCCCGGCGCCGACCAGCGCGTTGTTCATCAGCCCGTTCTTGGCGAGGAAGGAGCGCATCATCTGGCTCGCCACGATGAAGGGGATGAACAGCGGCCAGCGGTAGAGCCAGCGCAGCAGCGTCACCGCCACCCGATTGCCGCCCAGCGTCAGATAGCCGCCGATGGCGATGGCGAGCAGCGCGACGAGCAGCGACGACAGAAGGACGATGGCGAGCGTGAACAGGATGTCCATCCGGTACAGCTCGAACGCCTTGGCGAAATTCGCCAGGGTCCAGGCGCCGGTCCGGTCCTGAAAGGCGCTGACCGCCGAATAGCCCAGGGGATAGAGGAAGAACAGCGCCACCATCGCCAGGGCGGGCGCCACGAGGATCAGGCCCCAGGCGGCGCCTCCGCCGAAGATGGCGCTGAGCGGGGTGCTGGCGCCGGACCGCCCTCCGCCGTCGCGGGGAGCGGCCTCGGACCGGAGGACGGCGTCAGTTGGCAACGGTCCGCTCATACGCTTCCATGATGTCGGAGAAGTAGCCGGTCAGCGGGAAGGGCTTGCCCTTGGCGGCCAGCTCGTCCGGCTTCACGTCGGTGAACAGGCGGGCCCAGGTCTGCTCGTCCAGCTTGGCCTGGACATGCTGGGCGTCGATGCCGGGGTACCAGTTGAAGCGCTTCACGATGCCCTCGGCCTGCACCTCGGGGCTGGTCGCCATCTCGATGAACTTGCGGGCGGCCTCCGGGTTGGCGGCCTTGGCCGGCACCGCGTAGTACATGGGCTGGCCGGGCATGCCGGGGCCGATGAGCTGGAGCTTCAGGTTCGGGCCGAGCCGCCCGTCCGCCTGCCACGTGTAGAACATGTCCACCCACACCGGACCCATGGCGATCTCGCCGCGGTTCAGCATGTCGAGCGTGCCGGCGTTGCCCGGCGTCAGCGTGACGTTGCGGTTGAAGTCCTTCAGGCCCGACAGCGCCTTCTCGATGGCCGGCTTCAGGCCGGCGTCGTAGGCGCCCTGTTCCAGCCGGGCCGCGTCGTCCATGTGGGCCGAGACCCAGCCGGTGACGAAGCCGACGCCGGACATGCCGCCCTTGATGCCGTTGTAGCCGAAGGCCTTGGGGTTGGCCTTCACCCACTCCGCCAGCTCGGCGTAGGTCCTGGGCGGGGTCTTCAGCAGGTCGGGGTTGTAGGCCAGCGCGATCTGGCTGTGGAACATCGGCAGCACATAACCGGCGACGTCGGCGCCCAGCGCGTTGCGCGCGGTGTCGCGGGTGGCGAGCTTGGCCGTCGCCGTCTGGTCGGCGTAGCGGCTCAGCAGCTTCTCGACGGCCATCTGGCCGGCCATCTTCTGGTGGAGGACGGCGACGTCGATGTCCCAGGCGGCGGTGCCGGCCTTGTCCTGCGCGCTCAGCTTCTCGTAGATCTTCTGCGAACCGGCGTCGCCGGGGCCGGTGCCCGCGGCGCGCACGGTGACGCCGGGATTCTGCTTCTCGAACTTCGGCCCGAGATAGTCGTTCACGTAATCGACCATGTTCTGGTCGCCGGCGGTGACGACGTTCAGGACCGTCTCGGCTTTCAGTGGCGCGGCCATCAGGCCGGCGGCGAGCGCCAGACCGGCGGCGCCCGCAAACAGGGTGTTCAGCTTCATCGGATGGACCTCTTTCCCGGATTTGCAGAAGCCGTCGGCGTCAGGCCGCGTCCCGAAGCGGGTAGCAGTGCAGGGCCGAAGGCGGGATGACGATGCCGACGGCGTCGCCGACCGCGCGGCGCTCCCCGTCGTCGACCAGGAACGCCGTGCCGCCGACCGCCACGCCGTAGCGCCAGCGGCCGCCGGGGTAGGCGGTCTGGGTGATGCGCCCGCGCAGGACCAGCGCGCCCTCGGGCGCCTCGCCGGACGCGGCCAGCCGGGCCGCCTCGCTGCGGAAATGGGCGGTGATGGGGCCACCAGCGTCAGCGGCAAGGTCGGTGTCGGCGGCGAGATGCAGGCCGCCGTCGCCGACCTCCTGCCCCACCGGCAGGCGAGCGGCGTCGTGGTCCGCCCCGGCGGCGACGGACAGCGTTCCGCCGTCCCGCTCCGCCCGCAAGGCCACGACGTTGTCGGCGCCCATGAAGCTGGCGACGAAGGGGCTGGCGGGGCGGTGGTAGACCTCTTCCGGCGACCCAGCCTGGGCGATGGAGCCCGCGTTCATGATGACGATCCGGTCGGCCATCACCATGGCCTCCTCCCGGTCGTGGGTGACGTGCAGGGCGGTGATGCCGAGCCGCTGCTGGAGCGCGCGGATCTCGTGGCGCAGTTCCAACCGGATGCGGGCGTCGAGGTTGGACAGCGGCTCGTCGAGAAGAAGGATGTCGGGGCTGATCGCCAGCGCGCGGCCCAGCGCCACGCGCTGGCGCTGCCCGCCGGACAGTTGGGTGACGTTGCGCCCGGCCATCCCGTCGAGCTTGAGGAGGCGCAGCATCTCCGCCACCCGCTCCTCGATCCGCGGGCGCGGTGTGCGGCGCAGCTTCAGGCCGTAGCCGATGTTCTGCGCCGCCGTCATGTGCGGCCAGAGCGCATAGGACTGGAACACCATCGCGGTGTCCCGCCGTTCCGGCGGGGTGGCGGTCACGTCGCGCCCGGCGATGGCGATCCGCCCGCCGGTCACCGGCACGAAGCCCGACACGGCGCGCAACAGGGTCGTCTTGCCGCAGCCGGAGGAGCCGAGCAGGGCCACGAACTCGCCGCGGGCGACCTGCAGGCTGACCCCGTTCAGCACCTGGGTGCCGCCATAGGCGACGGTCAAAGTCTCGATGGTCAGGTCGGCCATGTCGCCGGGTTTCCCTCATCCCCACCGGCTTTGCATGCGTATGCAAAGCCGCAACGCCACCCGTGTAGGCGCGTTGCGTGAAGCGGGAATGATGGAATCGTGACAGTTTGATAAAAGCCGCCGCTCAAAAGCGAATGTCTGTTCGCTTTTGAATCACATCGCCTCACTCACCGGCTCTCAGCGGATGCCAGTGGCATCCGCCTGCCGCCAGCGGGAACTCTGCTCCCGCGAGAGGCGGGCTTCGGCCACATGTGCGGCCGGAACCGCCGTCGCGGTTCAAAGCGGATTGCCATCCGCTTTGGTGAAATCGGCGGCGGCTTTGCCGTCACCAGTCGGTGGGGCAGGAGCGGCAGTCGGTCATCAGCGCGTCCTGGAAGATGGCGAAGCGGATCTTCGCGCCTTCCAGGTTGGCATGCGACAGGTTGGTCAGGGACAGCTTGGCCTCCTGGAGGTTGGCGCCCTCCAGGTTGGCGCTGGTGAGGTCGGCCTTGTCGGCGCGCAGCGCCTCCAGATTGGCGGCGGTCAGGTCGGCCTGCCGCAGGTCGGCGCCGTTGGCGCGGGCGAACTCCAGGTTGGCGCCGCGCAGGCGGGCGCCGGACAGGCGCGTGCCCTGAAGGAAAGCGGTGCGCAGATCGGCGCCGTCGAGGATGGCCCCGCTGAGGTCGGCCCCGCGCAGATCGGCGTGGCGCAGGTCAGCGCGCATCAGGTTGGCGCCGCGCAGGTCGGCGCCGGCCAGCGACAGGCTGCGCAGGTTGCGGTGGCGCAGGTCGATGCCTGGGCAGACCGCCTTGGCCGTCAGGACACAGCCGGCGACCTCGGTGACGCGCTCCTCCTCGCCGCCGCCGAGGCTGGCGGTTTCGACCTCGGCCGCCAGCGGAGCGGTGAGCGGGCCGGACAGGGACAGCAGGGCGCACAGGGCGAAGGCGGGCCGGAAGAAGCGGTTCATGGGGGAGAACTCCCATCGCTGCGGTGCAGGAAAGCCGGGGCAGGGAGGAGGACGGGGACAGGTGAGCCCGCCTCCCCGCCCCGGCGGGCGGTCACTTGTTGGCGGTCACTTGGCGCTGGAGACCTTCACGTCGGCCAGCTTGAACACCCAGAAGGAGCCGCCTTGGGTCACGCGCGTGGTCAGGTCGGCGAGATCGCCGCCCCACAGCGGCACAGCGCCGCCGTAACCGGTGGTGATGCCGACATACTGCACCCCGTCCAGCTCCCAGGTGACCGGGGAGGAGATGATGCCGGAGCCGGTCTGGAACTTCCAAAGCTCCGCCCCGGACCTGGCGTCGAACGCCTTGACGTAGCCGTCGCCGGTGCCGGTGAAGACCAGCCCGCCGGCGGTCGCCAGCGTGCCGGACCACAGCGGCAACTCCTCCTTGTGCTCCCAGGCGACCTTGCCGGTCGTCGGGTCGATCGCGCGCAGGACGCCGACATGATCCTCGAACATCTTGTGGATGCGGAAGCCCATGCCGAGATAGGCGGAGCCGGGGTTGTAGCCGACATGCTCCGTCCAGTAGTCCTCCTTCCAGTGGTTGGCGGCGATATAGAACAGGCCGGTGTCCTCGCTGTAGGACATCGGGTTCCAGTTCTTGCCGCCGAGGAAGGGCGGGGAGACCTCGACCGACTTGCCGCGCTTCTCGCCCTCGGCGGGGGGCGGCGGGCGCTGGCCCTCGACCTCGATGGGGCGGCCGGTCTTCAGGTCGATGCCCTTGGCCCAGGTGATGCCGTCCACGAAGGGAAAGGCCGCCAGCACGCTGTTCGGCTTGTTCGCCTCGCCGCCCGCCGTCGCCAGCTTCGTCCGGTCGGTGACGTAGAAGAAGCCGTTGCGGTCGGCGTGGGCGGTCGCCTTCACCGTCTTGCCGGACGCGTCCTTGTAGTCGAACAGCACCAGCTCGTTGTTGCCGGAGAAGTCCCAGGTGTCGTTGGGGGTGTGCTGGTAGAAGCCCTTCAGCTCGCCCGTGGTCGGATCGACGTAGGCCTGCCCGGAGGTGTAGAGGCTGTCGCCGGGCCAGCGCGCCCAGCCGTTCCACGGCGCCGGGTTGCCGGTGCCGATGACGATGGTGTTGGTCTCCACGTCGAAGGTGGCGCTCTGCCAGGGCGCGCCGCCGCCGTGGTTCCACGCCTCGACGAGTTGCCCGTCCTTGTCGCGCGGCCAGGACGGTGCCCTGGCGTTGCCGGTGGGGGTGCTGTCCTTGCCGTCGAGCCGGCCCATGTGGCCCTCGACCAGCGGACGCATCCAGATCTCGTCGCCGGTGTCGGGATCGCGGGCGAACAGGCGGCCGACCACGCCGAACTCGTCGCCGGACGAGCCGTGGATCAGCAGCATGCGCCCGGTCTTCTGGTCCTTCACGACGGTCGGCGCGCCGGTCATGGTGTAGCCGACCTTGTGATCGGCGAACTTCTTGCGCCAGGCAACCTTGCCGGTGTCCTTGTTCAGCGCGACGATGGAGGCGTCGAGCGTGCCGAAAAACACCTTGTCGCCATAGATCGCCGCCCCGCGGTTGACCACGTCGCAGCAGGGCCGGATGTCGTCGGGCAGGCGGTGGGCGTAGGTCCACAGCCGCTTGCCGGTGCGCGCGTCGAGCGCAAACATCCGCGAGTAGGAGGCGGTGACGTAGATCACCCCGTCATGCACCAGCGCCTGCGTCTCCTGTCCGCGCTGCTTCTCGTCGCCGAAGGAGAAGGACCAGGCGGGGACCAGCCGCGACACACTGGTGGTGTCGATCTGCTTCAGCGGGCTGAAGCGTTTGCCCTCCACCCCCATGCCGTACATCAGCACGTCGCCGGCCGACTTGGCGTCGTTGGCGATGTCGTCCCAGGTGACGTCGGTGGCCTGGGCGCTTCCCCAGGCCGCCGGAGCGGCGGAGGTGAGGAACCCAGCCACCACCGCGGTGATGATTCGGCGCCGAACCCGTCCGGCCCCGGTGTCTGTCTTGGTTTTCGGCTTGGTTCTCGGAGTGGTGTCCAAGGATAAAGTCATGCGTTTCCCCCGTGAAAGGCCGTTTTTTTCCGGGGCGGATCGTCCGCCCGATCCGCCCCGGTTCCGGCACCGCGTCTTACGCCTTGCATGTTCGTCTTGGCGGTTCTTCGGTTCCATTGGACGATACGGGGACGACATTCTTGCAACGCGCGTATGAAGGTGTCCCGAAGGGGGCGGGAAAAAATCCTGCCGCTGCGGCAAAAGGCCCATCCGCCCGCCGCTTCTCGTTCGAAGGACGCATAGCGCGGAGACCGGTTGCTTGGTTAACATTCCGTCGATGGTCCTATGGGGCGTGTCGGAAGGATCAGACGGCGATGTCGTTGCGAATGCGCATGCTGGCCCTGATCGGGCTGTTCCTGGCGCTGCTGGCGGTGGCCGGCGCGGCTGTGATGATCGCCAACGCGCGCGACGCTGTTCGCGCGGAAATGGCCTCCGCCCTCGATCTCGGCATCGCCATCGGGCGGGCGGAAGCCGGGCGGGGGGCATTCCTGATGCCGTCGTGGCGCTCGACCGTCTGGGCCTGCGCCACCTGCGCTTCATCGCGGGTGAGGCGGCTTCCGACTCCCTGGGCGAGGGGGATGCCGGCCATGGGGCCGTTCCCGGCTGGTTCGCAGCGCTGATCGACGTGGCGCCGCAGGCCCATGCGCTGACCGGTGCCGATGGGCGCGTCCTGTTGACCGTGGTCGCCCAACCGCAGGACGAGGTAGCCGAGGTCTGGGAGGACATGCGGGACCTCGCCCTGGCGATGCTGGTGGCGGGGCTGCTGCTGCTGGGCGCCGCCTGGATGGCGGTGGGCCGGGCGCTCGCCCCGCTCGCCCGCATCGAGGCGGCGGTGCGGCGCCTGCGCGAAGGTGTTTACGAACCCGGACCGCGGGGCGGCCTCGCAGGCGGCGGCGTGCCGGAACTGGTCCGGCTGGGCACCGGCATCGCCGCCCTGGCCGAGGAGCTGGCCGCGGCGGGGCGGGAGAACCGCAGGCTCGGCCAGAGGCTGATCGAGGCGCAGGATCGCGAGCGCCGGGACATCGCCCGCGAAATCCACGACGAGCTGGGTGCGGCGCTGTTCGCCATCAAGGTGGACGCCGGGCGCATCCTGCGCCTGAGCGAGGAGCCGAAGCCGGAAGCCACCATCAGCGAGCGGGTGGAGATCGCCGGACGCGCCCGCGCTGTGCTGTCCATGGCCGCGGACGTGCACCGGATGAGCCGGCGCATCCTGGTCCGCCTGCGCCCGGCCCTGCTCGACCAGTTGCCGTTGGGCGAGGCGCTGTCCGGGCTGATCGACGAGTGGGCGCGGCGGGAGCCGCAGGTGCGCTGGGCGCTGGACGTGGCCGAGGACGGAACGCCGGACGGCATCGACGGGCTGGACGAGGTGCTGCGCCTGACGGTCTTCCGGCTGGCGCAGGAATCGCTGGTCAACGCCCTCCGCCACGCCCGGCCGACCAACGTGTCGGTGACGGTGCTGCGCCGGAGCGACCGGGTGGAGGTCGTGGTGACCGATGATGGGCCGGGGTTTAGGGAGGGGCCGGGCGCAGCGGAGCGTGGCGGATTGGGCATCTCCGGCATGGCGGAGCGGGTGAGGGCGCTGGGCGGCGAACTGTCCATCGGTTCGAACGGCGGACAGGGGACCCGCGTGGCCGCCTGCCTCCCCTGCGTCCCGGCCGGGCTGGAGGGCGTGGCATGACCTTGACCATCCTCCTGGTGGACGATCACCCGGTGGTGCGCGCCGGTTGCCAGAGCCTACTCGCCGAAGCCGGGCTCGGCCGTGTCGTCGAGGCCGCCGACGTGGCGGTGGCGGTGGCGCTGTGGCGTTCGGAAAGGCCCGACGTGGTCATCCTCGACCTCAACCTGCCGGGCGGCATCGGAGGGAGGGACGGCGGCGGGATGGAGGTGTTGCGGACGATCCGGGCGGAGAACCCGGCGGTGCCGGTGCTGATCTTCAGCATGCACGAGGATCCCGCCATCGCCGCGCGGGCGCTGAAGGCGGGCGCGAAGGGCTATGTCACCAAGAACGACGCGCCCGAGACGCTGGTGACGGCTGTGCGCTGCGTGCTGGCGGGCCGGGTCCATCTCGACCACGCGCTGGCGCGCGAGCTGGCGCTGATGGCGCTGGCCCCAAGCGACGACCCGCTGGCGGTGCTGACCCAGCGCGAGCGGGAAATCCTGGCGTTGGTGGGGCGCGGCCTGACCGCGGCGGCCATCGCCGAGGTGCTGGGCATCAGCCAAAAGACCGTCGCCAACGCCTGCACGCAGATCAAGGACAAGCTGGGCGCCGACAGCGCGCGCGCCCTGATCCGCATCGCCATCGACCACGGGCTGGCGGCTTGAGCGTCCACGTGGGTGGACCCGTCACGGCGGCGGAGCTTCCTCGCCGCGCTTGCCCTTGCGCGCTCGGCTGGGCATCTCGCCGAACTGGGTCTTGAAATCGCGCGAGAAATGGGCGGCGTCGGCGAAGCCGCAGTCGAAGGCGATCTCGGTGATCGTGCGGCGTGTGTGCTCCAGAAGCCAGCGGCCGTAATCCAGCCGCAGCCGGCGTTGGAAGGCCGACGGCGAGATGCCAAGCGCGGCCTGGAAGGACCGTTCGAGTTGCCGGGCGCTGACCCCGACGTAGCGGGCGATGGCCTCGACGGAGGGCGGGGAGTCCAGCCGCTGCTCGATGAAATGCGTCGCCTGACGGACACGGGCGTCGGTCACGCCGTCGAGGTTCGCGTAGAAATGCGCCTGCGGCAGCGCGCCGGGGCGGATGTCCTGGAGCATCATGTGGCGGACGGCCTGCCGCGCCTTCTGCCCGCCGCAGTGCCGCCCGACGAGGTAGAGGCTGAGGTCGATGGCCGCCGTCGATCCCGCGCAGGTGATCAGGTCGCCCTCGTCGATGAAGAGATGGTCCACCGAGGCGTTGGCGGACGGGAAGCGCTCGCGGAAGGTGTCCAGAACGTTCCAGTGGACGCAGACGCGGCGCGTGCCGACGAGGCCGGCGCGCGCGATGGCGAAGGTGCCGGTGCAGATGCCGAGGAGCCGCACCCGCTGCGCCGCCACCGCGCGCAGGTAGGCGGTCACCGGGCCCGGCACCTCGTTGCGGTAGTCGTTGCCGCCGCACACCGCCACGTAGTCGAAGGGCGCCGGGGCGAGCAGGTCGCTGTTGGGCGTCACCAGCACGCCGCAGCTCGACCGGCGCGGCTGCCCGCCGACGCTCATCACCGTCCAACTCGCGTCGATCTGCCGGCTGCGCCCTCCGGGGTCGGCGGCGAGCCGGAGCGCGTCGATCAGGCCGGAAAAGGCCGTCAGCGTGAACTGGTCGAGCAGAACGAAGCCAATGCGCAACCGGGGATCGGTGGGGGGCGGGGCGTCGCGGTCGGGGGTGTCCGTCGTGTCGGGTCTGGGCGTCGGCATGTCGGAAATATTCAAGGATTCGGCAGCATTCTTCTATCGGAAAATACGTCGGAACAATTAGCTTTCGAACGAACCATGGCTCTGACGCCCGCTGGACCGACACCACGAAGGAACCGGTCATGACCCATACGCGCGCCGCCACCCGCAACGCTTCCCGCCTCGCCGCCCTGTCCGCCGTCCTAGCGGCCGGGGTCTCCCTGTACGCCCTGCCGGCCGCGGCCCAGGGCGAAATCCGCGTCGCCTGGTACGGCGGCAACTGGGGCGAGGCCTTCCGCACCTGCGTCGCGGAGCCCTTCACCAAGGCGACCGGCGTCCGCGTCGTGCCGGAGATCGGCACCTCGACCGTGACCTTCGCCAAGCTGCAGCAGCAGAAGGACGCGCCGACGCTCGACGTCGCCTACATGGACGGTGGCATCAGCGAGATGGCGCAGGCGGCGGGCGTGCTGGAGGCCATCGACCCGACGGGCGTGCCGAACCTGGCGAAGGCGTTGCCGGAGGCGATCTACAAGGCGGACGGGTCGATCTTCGCCGTCGGGTCCGGCTACTACTCGCTCGGCCTGACCTACAACACCAAGGAGATCAAGACCCCGCCGACCTCGTGGAACGACCTGTGGAAGCCGGAATTCGCGGACACGGTGACGATCCCGTCGCCGGCCAACTCCTCCGGCGTGCCGTTCGTCATGTTCCTGAACCGCATGTGGGGCAACCCGCCGGGCGACCTGTCCAAGACCTTCGAAAAGCTTAAGACGCTGAAGACCGCGCTTTACTTCGACAGCTCGGGGGCGGCGAGCAACGCCTACCAGAGCGGCGAGGCGATCATCGGCGCGCATTTCAACGTCGGCGCCTGGGATCTGGCCGACAAGGGTCTGCCCATCGGCTTCGCCGTCCCGAAGGAGGGTGTGTGGGCCACCGACGCCCGCCTGCATCTGGTCAAGAACGCCCCGCACAAGGCGGATGCCCAGCGCTTCATCGACACCGCCCTGACCCCGGAAGCCTCGGCCTGTCTGGCGGAGAAGCTCTATCTCGGCCCGGCGGTGCAGGGCGTGTCGGTGTCGCCGGACGTCGAGCGCAAGCTGCCCTGGGGTGTCGGTGGGTCGGTCAAGAACCTCCAGCTCTTCAACTGGGCGGACATCAACCGGGACCGCGCGGCGATCACCGACGCCTGGAACCGCGAACTCGCCCGCCAGTGAACCGCAGCCAGCCGGGGAGCCCCTCCATGTCCGCGACGCCCAAGCCCGACGCCCTGCTCTCCATCCGCTCCATCGACAAGCATTTCGGCACATACCATGCGCTGAGGGACGTGTCGCTGGATGTGGCCCATGGCGAGTTCGTCGCCCTGCTGGGGCCGAGCGGCTGTGGCAAGACGACCCTGCTGCGCTGCATCGCCGGCTTCCTCTCCCCCGATTCCGGGACCATCCGGATCGGCGGGGAGGACGTGACGCGGCTGCCGCCGCACCGGCGCCCGCTGAACACGGTGTTCCAGCACTACGCCCTGTTCCCGCATCTGAGCATCCTTGACAACGTGGCCTACGGGCCGCGCCGTCACGGGGTGGCGCGGGGCGAGGCGCTGGAGCGCGCCCGCGAGGCGCTGGAGCTTGTCGGGCTGGACTCCGCGGCGGGGCGTTACCCGCGGGAGCTGTCGGGCGGCCAGCAGCAGCGCGTCGCCCTGGCGCGGGCCTTCGTCAACCGCCCGAAGCTCCTCCTGCTCGACGAGCCGCTGAGCGCGCTCGACCTGAAGCTGCGCAAGCGGATGCAGATCGAGCTGAAGCATCTCCAGGAGAAGCTCGGCATCGCCTTCGTGTTCGTGACCCACGACCAGGAGGAGGCGATGAGCATGGCCAACCGCATCGTCGTCATGAACCGCGGCGTGATCGAGCAGGTGGGCGACGGTCGGGCGATCTACACCCGCCCGGCCAGCCGCTTCGTCGCCGACTTCATCGGCGAGGCCAACCTGCTGCCGGGAACGGCGGAGGGCGACGCCGGGGTGCGGCTGGCGGTGGGGTCGGCGCTGCTGCCCCATCTCGGCGCCGACACGCGGCAGCGCTACACCGCGGTGCTGCGGCCCGAGCATGTCGAGCTGCTGAAGGAGCCGGAGGCGCCGGGCCTGATCACCGACCAGGGCTTCGTCGAGGACGTCATCGACACCGGCGGCCAGACCGTCGTGACGGTGCGCGTCGGCGAGCATCTGCTGGCCAGCCGCCGGCTGGGCATGGCGGGGGAGGGGCTCAATCCGGGCGCGCCGGTCTTCGTCGGCTTCCGTCCGGGGCACGTCCACATCATCGCCGAGCCGGCTTCGCACCGGTCCGGACCATGAGCACGACCATGAGCGCCGCCATGAACCGAGCCTTGCCCCTGCTGGCGGCCCCGGTCGCCTTCTTCGCCGCCTTCTTCGCCGTCCCGATGATCGTGGTCGTCTCGTCCAGCCTGATGGCGGGCGGCGTGCCGTCGCTGGGCAACTACGCGCGGGTGCTGTTCGACCAGTATCACTGGGACGTGCTGGCGGCGACCTTCCGCATCGCCGGGCTGACCACGGTGGCCTGCGCGCTGCTCGGCTACCCGCTGGCCTATTATCTGGTGCGGGTGGTCAAGTCGGCGGCGCTGCGGCGGACCTGCGTCATCCTGCTGGTGCTGCCGCTGTTCACCAGCAACATCGTCCGCTCCTTCGGCTGGATGGTGCTGCTGGGGCGCAACGGGCTCGTCAACGACGCGCTGGTCGGGGTCGGCATCCTGGACCGCCCGATGCGCTTCCTCGGCACCGAGCTGGGCATCGTGATCGGGCTGGTCTACATCCTGCTGCCCTTCATCGTGCTGGCCGTCGGCAACGCGCTGGCCGCGGTGGACCCGGCGCTGGAGGACGCCTCTTCCGACCTCGGCGCCACGCCCTTCGACACCTTCCGGACGGTCACCTTTCCGCTCTGCCTGCCGGGGCTGATGTCTGGGATCGTCATGGTCTTCACCCTGGCGGTCAGCGCCTACGTCACGCCGGCCCTGCTGAGCGGCGGCAAGATCACGGTCTTCCCCATGCTGATCTTCCAGCAGTACAGCACGGTCTTCGACGTGAACTACGGCGGCGCGCTCAGCATGACGCTGCTGGTCATGACGCTGGTCCTGGTCGGTCTGGCCGGCTGGATCGGCAACGCCGGGTCCAGCGCAACGGGGAGGAAAGCCCAATGATCGCACGGCTTCTTCTGCGGGTGGTGTCCTGGTCGGTCATGGCCTACCTGATCCTGCCGCTCCTGGTCATCGTCGGTTCCTCCTTCACCGCCACCAGCTACCTCGCCTTCCCGCCGCAGGGGCTGACGCTCGACTGGTACGGGCGGATGCTCGGCGACACCTCCTATCTGGCGGCCTTCGGCACCAGCACCCTGCTGGCCCTGGTCGCCACGGCGGCGGCCCTGCTGCTCGGCGTTCCGGCGGCGCTGGCCATCGCCCGCTGCGAGTTTCCGGGCAAGAAGTTCCTGTTGTCGCTGCTGATGTCGCCGCTGGTCCTGCCGCACGTCGTGCTGGGCGCCGCCCTGCTGCAATACTGCGCGGCGCTGGGCCTGATGCGCAGCTTCACGGCGCTGCTGGTCGGGCACATCGTCATCATCATGCCCTTCGTCCTGCGCTCCGTCCTGCCGCAGCTGACGCCGGAGCAGCGGGCGCTGGAGGAGGCCTCCGCCGACCTGGGCGCCCGCCCGATGGAGACCTTCTTCCTCGTCACGCTGCCGCAGATCCGCAGCGGCCTGGCGAGCGGCGCGATCTTCGCCTTCATCTCCTCCTGGATCAACGTCGAGCTGAGCATCTTCAACACCACGGCGGAGATGACGACCATCCCGGTCAAGCTCTTCAACTACGTCCAGTACACGATCGACCCGGTCATCGCCGCGGTGTCCTCCATCACCATCGGCGTGGCGGCCCTGGCGATCATCATCCTCGACCTCACCGTCGGGCTGCACCTTCTGTCGGACCGGCGCTGACCGGTCCCGACACCCCCCGCTTCATCCCCCCGATCCAACACCGAATCCGATCCACGAAAGGGTCCTTCCATGCGCATGCAAGACGCATTCGATGTCCTGTACACCCACACCGAGGGCGAGCCGCTCTGCATCATCCACAGCGGCATCCCCTATCCGGCCGGTTCCAGCATCCTGGAGAAGCGCCAGTTCCTGGAGACCCATTACGACTGGCTGCGCGAAGCCCTGATGCGCGAGCCGCGCGGCCACAAGGACATGTTCGGCGTCTTCCTGACCCCGCCGTCCGGCCCGGACTACGACGCCGGCCTGATCTACATCGACGGCACCCAGTATTCGCACATGTGCGGCCACGGCACGATCGCCGTCGCCATGGCGATGGTCGCCAACGGCCTTGTCCGCCGCGGCGAGAACGGCCGCACCACCATCCGCTTCGAGACCACCGCCGGCCTCGTCGTCGCCGAGGTGGCCCATGAGGGCGACCGGGTGCTGTGGACCAAGTTCGAGAACGTCCCGGCCTACGTCGCCGCGCAGGACGTGGCGTTCGAGCTGCCGGAGATCGGCCCGCTGAAGGCCGACATCGTGTGGGGCGGCAACTACTTCGGCATCATCGACCTGACCGGCACGTCGCTGCGCATCGGGGCGGAGAACGGCACCGCCCTGTCGCATTACGGCATCCTGGCGCGCGAGCAGCTCCGCCAGAAGGTGGCGATCCAGCACCCGGCGTCGGCGCACATCAACAACTTCAACTTCGTGACCTTCTGGCACGAGCCGACCATCGAGGGCGCCTTCTACAAGAACGTCCACGTCTTCAGCGCCGGCCAGCTCGACCGCTCGCCGGGCGGCACCGGCACCAGCGCGATGATGGCGATGTTCGAGGCGCGCGGGAAGATGGCGATCGGCGACACCATCCGCTCCGAGGGTCTGCTCGGCACCGGCACCTTCGAGGGCAGCCTGCTCGGCGAGACCCGCCTGAACGGCGTGCGCGCCGTGCGCCCGACCGTCAAGGGCACGGCCAGCATCCTCGGCACCGCTCGCTGGGTCATCGACCGCAACGATCCGGTCGGCGCCGGCTTCCTGGTCGCCTGACCGGTCCTCCTCAGTCGCGTCCTGGACTTCGTCCCGGCGTCCTCATCAGGGCGCCGGGACCTTTGTGCTGCGCCGATGGGCGATCCGCTCGCCCGGATCGGCGTGCTGTCGTTGTATACAATGACGCTCACTCCGTTTTCGGGACCGTGAAGACGGCCCGTCCGGCGCGCACATGCGCGCGCATCACCGACGAGGCCCACTCCCCATCGCGAGCGGCCAGGGCTTCGACGATCTCGCGGTGGTGGTTCATGCTGCGGGCGAGATCGCGCCGGCTGTAGCGGGCGAAGGTCCGCAGCACCAGCGGCATCTCCACCACCTGCCGGATCATCTGGCCCAGGCGCCGATCCCCGGCGATGTCGATCAGCAAGCCGTGGAAGCGGTCGTTCAGCGGCGTGATGCGCGAGAAATCCACCGCGTCGCCGTCCCCCACCACTGCCTCCATCGCGTCGCACAGCGCGCCCAGTTCGGCGAGATGCCGCGGCTCCGCGCGGCTGGCGGCGAGTCCGGCCACTTGGCTTTCCAGCGTCGCGCGCAGTCCGAAGATCTCGTCGAGGTCCTGGATCGTCCAGGCGTTCACCTTGGCGCCGAGGTTGGGGACGAGTTGCAGCAGCCCGTCGGCGGACAGCCGGCGCAGCGCCTCGCGCACGGGGGTGCGGCTGACCCCCGTCAGTTCGGCCAACTCCTGTTCGCGCAGATGGGCGCCCGGCGGCCAGCGGCTGGCCAGGATGCCCTCCCGGATGAAGCGGTAGGCACGGTCGGCGGCGCGGTTGGAGCCGCCACTGAAGCCGTTGTCCCATTGGGGCGCCAGTGCCCCGGCGCTGTCCGACATGCTGACCTCCCTTGCGCTTCTGTCCGGCGCCTGAACTTTTCGGGTTGCGTTGTATACAATGACGCATTATGTTCGTTGACACAACAAATTAAACGCCCGTTTCCGGTGCGCTCTGTTGGAAGCCACTGGCTGAAGCGGCGACAAGGGAGGGATACAACCGGTGACGACACCCGCACAACGCCTGAAAACGTTGCTCGAGGCTCCCGGCCTTCACCTGATGCCCTGCTGTTTCGACGCGCTGTCGGCGCGGCTGATCGAGCAGGCCGGTTTCCGCGTAAGCCTGATGAGCGGCTTCGCCGTCTCGGCCACCCGGCTGGGGATGCCCGACACCGGGCTGATCTCTTTCGCCGAGATGCTGGACCAGCTCCGCAACGTCTGTCAGGCGGCCCCCGGCCTGCTGGTGATCGGCGACGGCGACACCGGCTATGGCAACGCCATGAACGTGCAGCGCACCGTGCGCGACTACGCCCGCGCCGGGGCCGCCGCCGTCCTGATCGAGGATCAGGTCAACCCCAAGCGCTGCGGCCACACCAAAGGCAAGCAGGTCGTCGGGCGGGCCGAGGCGCGCATGAAGATCCGCGCCGCCCTCGATGCCGCCCGGTCGGGGTCCGACGACATCCTGATCCTGGCGCGGACGGACGCGCGTGCCGTGCACGGCTTCGACGCGGCGCTGGAGCGCTGTCAGGATTTCGTGGAGGAGGGCGCCGACATCATCTTCATGGAGGCTCCGCATAACGAGACGGAAATGGCCGCCTTCTGCGCCGGCATCGACCGGCCGGCGATGGCCAACATGGTGCGCGGCGGCCAGACGCCGATTCTGCCGCCGCGCGAGCTGGAGGCGCTCGGCTTCAAGCTCGCCGCCTATCCGCTGACCCTGATGTCGGCGGCCATCGACGCCATGCGCGCCGCCCTGGCCGCGGTGGCGGACGGGCAGGAAAGCCGGGTGCCCCAGGCCGATTTCGAGGCGCTGAAGGACCTTGTCGGCTTCCCCGACTACTACGAGCGCGAACAGGCCTACCGGGCCGCCGAGTAAGGGGAGGCAACGCCATGAACACGCCGGGTTCCATCATCGACAAGATCTGGGACCAGCACGTCGTCGCCGATCTGGGCGACGGGCGGGTGCTGCTCCACATCGACCGCCACATGCTGCACGAGGTCACCAGCCCGCAGGCCTACGCGGGGCTGGCCGCCGCCGGGCGCCGGCTGCGCCGCCCCGACCTGACCTTTGCGACGGCGGACCACATCGTCTCCACCGAGAACGGCCGCACCGACGACACGGTGCCGGGCGGGCCGGAGATGATCCGCGCCCTGCGTGCCAACGCGGAGGCCACCGGCGTTGCGCTGTTCGATCTGGGCGACGTGCGCCAGGGCATCGTGCATGTGATCGCGCCGGAGCTGGGGATCGCCCTGCCGGGCGCCACCCTGGTCTGCGGCGACAGCCACACCAGCACGGTGGGCGCGCTGGGTGCCATGGCCTGGGGCATCGGCACGTCGGAGGTCGAGCATGTCATGGCGACGCAGACGGCCATCCTGCGCCGCCCGCCGACCATGCGCATCACCTTCAGCGGCACCCGCCCGGCGGGCGTGTCGGCCAAGGACATGGTGCTGAAGCTGATCGCCACAATCGGCACCGCGGGAGCGACGGGCTACGGCGTCGAGTACGCCGGTCCGGCCATCCGCGCGCTCTCCATGGAAGAGCGGATGACCGTCTGCAACATGTCGGTGGAGCTGGGCGCGCGCTTCGGCCTGATCGCCCCGGACGAGGTGACCTTCGCCTATCTCCAGGGGCGCCCCTTCGCCCCGGCGGGCGCGCTGTGGGAGCAGGCGGTGGGTGCGTGGCGCGCCCTGGCGAGCGATCCCGACGCGCGTTTCGACGCCGAGATCGAGTTGGACGTCTCCAGCCTCACGCCGCAGGTGTCCTGGGGCACCAGCCCGCAGGACTGCATCGGCGTCGGCGAGACCGTGCCCGATCCGGAGCGCGAGGCCGACCCCAAGCGCCGGCAGGCAATGCGCCGGGCGCTGGACTACATCGGGCTGGAGCCGGGGACGCCGATCCGCGACCTGCCGGTGGACATGGTCTTCATCGGCTCCTGCACCAACAGCCGCATCGAGGATTTGCGGGCCGCCGCCGCCGTTTTGAAGGGCCGTCGTGTCGCCGCCGGCCTGCGCGCGCTGGTCGTGCCGGGCTCGGGCCAGGTGCGCCGGCAGGCCGAGGCGGAGGGGCTGGACCGCGTGTTCACCGCTGCCGGCTTCGAATGGCGGGAGCCGGGCTGTTCCATGTGCGCCGGGATGAACGCCGACCGGGTACCGCCGGGCAAGCGCTGCGTCGCCACCTCCAACCGCAATTTCGAGGGCCGCCAGGGGCCGGGGGCGCGCACCCACCTCGCCAGCCCCGCCACCGCGGCGGCGGCGGCCGTGGCCGGCCGCATCGTCGATGTCCGCAGCCTGGAAGCCCATAGCCTGGAAGGGAGCGCCTGACATGCCGGAACCTGTCAATCGCATCACCGGGATTGCCGCGCCGCTGCCGCGGGCCAACGTCGACACCGATGCGATCATCCCCAAGGCGCATCTGCTGACCATTCACCGCAGCGGGCTGGGCGCCGGCCTCTTCTCCGAATGGCGGTTCGACGACGACGGTCGGGAACGGCCGGACTTCGTCCTGAACCAAGCACCCTGGCGGGAGGCCAAGATCCTGCTGGCCGGCGAGAATTTCGGCTGCGGCTCGTCGCGCGAGCACGCGGTGTGGAGCCTGATGGACTTTGGCATCCGCTGCGTGATCGGGCCCAGCTTCGCCAGCATCTTCCACGAGAATTGCCAGAAGAACGGTCTGGCCGCGGTGACTCTGGACGAGGCGGCGCTCGCCCATCTCGTCGCTTGTGCGCAGGCAACGCCGGCCGCCGCCATGACGGTGGACATCGAGGCCAGCCGCGTCACCGCGCCGGATGGGCGGGAGTTCCCCTTCACGATGGAGGCGGCACGGCGGCAGGCGCTTCTGGAGGGGCTCGACGAGATCGGGGCCAGCCTGCGCCACGACGCTGCCATGGCGGCGTTCGAGGCGCGCGACCGGGCGCAGCGCCCCTGGATTCACGCCCTGCCCACCGCCTGACGGGTCCGGGTCAACGCGCATGGCCGGAAAGGCCAGCGGCACATTGGGAGGAACAGCGATGTCGTTCATGACCACGATGAAGCGTAAGGCGGTCCTGGGGGCGGCGGCCATGGGAGTGGCGCTCGCCACCCTGGTTCCGGCGGTCCCGGCGCAGGCCGAGGAGATCACCGTCACCCACTGGGGTGTGCTGATGTACGGCGCTCCCTACGCCGTCGCCATGGAGAAGGGCTATTACAAGGAGCAGGGGCTGGACATCACCGGCGTCCTGACCTCCAAGGGCGGCGGCACGACCATGCGCAACGTCATGGCGGCGCCGATGCCCTACGGCGAGGTCGCCCTGTCGGCGGCGGTGGCGGCGATCAACCAGGGTCTGGACGTGAAGATCATCCACACCGGCGTCC
The DNA here is from genome assembly GCF_059803775.1 of Azospirillum sp. UFLA03-27. NCBI lineage: Bacteria > Pseudomonadati > Pseudomonadota > Alphaproteobacteria > Rhodospirillales > Azospirillaceae > Azospirillum > Azospirillum sp. UFLA03-27. The sequence goes on from NZ_JAUQTX010000055.1 coordinate 29,113, forward strand.
GCACCGCGGGCGAGATCCTGTGGGTGACCAAGCCGGACTCCCCGGTGAAGACCGCCAAGGATCTGGACGGCAAGAAGGTCGCCTTCACCAGCCCGAAGTCGGTCACCGACATGCTGCTGACCATGGTGAAGGACAAGCACGGCATCACGGTGGACGGCGTGTCGGCGGGCGGCGTCGGCGGCGGCCTGACCATGCTGGAGCAGGGCGGGGTGGCCGCCGCCCCGGTGATGGACCCGATCTGGGCGCGCGTGCAGAACAAGTACCGCATGGTCTTCGCGGTCGAGACCGAGCTGCCGACCATGGTGCAGACCGTGGGTGTCACCACGTCGGAGTTCGCCGCGAAGAATGGCGACAAGCTGAAAAAGCTGATCGAGGCGCGGCGCAAGGGGGTGGACTTCGTCTACGCCAACCCCGAAGAGACCGCCAAGATCATGACCAAATACTACGACATCGACGAGGCGGTGGCGCTGCAGGCGTTGAAGAATCTGGCGACGATCAAGTACTGGAGCGCCGGCGACTTCGAATATGACGGGATGAACAACCTGATCAAGGGGCTGCAGATCATCGGCGAGGTCAAGGGCGAGGTCGACTGGTCGAAGCACGCCGACGCCTCGTTCCTGAAATAACCAGCCTGACGCATCACGATGACCGGGAGGAAGCCCCCGATGAAAGCCAACGTTGCCGCCAAGCGCGACCTGCACGAGGAGGCGGGGGCTTTCCCCGCCCCGGCCGTCCACGCCGAGCTGAAGGGGGTCAGCCGCATCTACGGCGTTCCCGGCCACGGAGGGGTGCACGCGCTGGGACCCGTCGACCTGACCTTACGGCAGGGGGAGTTCTTCTCCGTCGTCGGACCGTCGGGCTGCGGCAAGTCCACGCTGCTCGACGTGCTGTCCGGCCTGTCCGTGCCGACCGAGGGAACGGTGACCTTCGAAGGCAAGCCGGTGGCCGGCAAGGTCCCGGACGGCGTCGGGGTGGTGTTCCAGGAGGACGCCACCTTCCCCTGGCTGACCGTGTGGGACAACATCGCCTTCGGCCTGCGTCGGGCGGGCGTCGATCCGGCGGAGATCGAACGGCGGGTCAACTACGCCGTCGGCTTCGTCGGGCTGAAGGACTTCGCCAAGGCCTATCCGGTGCAGCTGTCCGGCGGCATGCGCCAGCGCGTCTGCATCGCCCGCACGCTGGTGATGCGTCCGCGCCTGATCCTGCTGGACGAGCCGTTCGGCGCGCTCGATGCCCAGACCCGCCTGATCATGGGCGACGAACTGCTGAAGCTGTGGCGCGAAACCGGTGCCACGGTGATGCTGATCACCCACGCGCTGGACGAGGCGGCCATGCTGTCGGACCGCATCGGCGTTATGTCGTCACGGCCCGGACGGATCATCGAGGAGATCGAGACGGGCTGGTCGCGCGAGCGTGATTCCCGCATCGCCAGCGAGGACGGCTTCGGCCAGATCACCGCCCGTCTGTGGCGCCTGCTGCGCGAGGAGAGCCTGAAGGCGGCGGGCCTCGCCGGGGGTGGGTCATGAGCTGGGC
>NZ_JAUQTX010000056.1:0-30101 GCF_059803775.1 Azospirillum sp. UFLA03-27
GTCAGATGTGTATAAGAGACAGGACTACCCCCACCCGCACTCACGCCGCAGCGTCGTCGCTCTGCCCCTTAAGCCGGGCGGCCAGCGCGGCTTCCAGGAACATGTCCAGGTCGCCGTCCAGCACCGCCTGGCTCTGCGAGGTCTCCACTTCGGTCCGCAGGTCCTTCACCATCTGGTAGGGGTGCAGGACGTAGGAGCGGATCTGGTGGCCCCAGCCGATGTCGCTCTTGGTCGCCTCAAGCGCGGCGGCGGCGTCCTCGCGGATCTTCAGCTCCCGCTCGTACATGCGGGCACGCAGCATGTCCCACGCCTTGGCGCGGTTCTTGTGCTGCGAGCGCTCCTGCTGGCAGGCCACCACGATGCCCGTGGGCAGGTGGGTGATGCGGATCGCCGAGTCCGTCTTGTTGACGTGCTGGCCACCGGCGCCCGACGCCCGGAAGGTGTCGATGCGGCAGTCCTTCTCGTTGATCTCGATGTTGATCTTGTCGTCGATCACCGGAGACACCGAGACGGCGGCGAAGCTGGTCTGGCGGCGGGCCTGGCTGTCGAACGGGCTGATGCGCACCAGACGGTGCACCCCGGCCTCGGTCTTCAGCCAGCCATAGGCGTTGTGGCCGCTGATCTGCGCGGTGGCGGACTTGATGCCGGCCTCTTCGCCGGGGCTCTCCTCAAGCCACTGCGTCTTGTAGCCGTGCTGTTCCGCCCAGCGGAGGTACATGCGCATCAGCATCAGCGCCCAGTCCTGGGCCTCCGTGCCGCCGGCGCCGGCGTTCACCTCGATGAAGCAGTCGTTGGCGTCCGCCTCGCCCGACAGCAGGCTCTCGATCTGGAGCTTCGCGGCGCGGTCGCGCAGCGCGTAGAGCTGGGCCTCGGCATCGGCAACCACGGTCGCGTCGCCCTCGGCCTCGCCCATCTCGATCAGCTCCAGGCTGTCGGACAGGTCGCGCTCAAGCGCGCGGTAGCCGTTCACCGAGGTTTCGAGCTGGGTGCGCTCGCGCATGATGGTCTGCGCGCGGGACGGGTCGTCCCACAGCTTGGGGTCTTCGGCGTGGGCGTTCAGTTCGTCGAGACGACGCAGCGCGTTATCCCAGTCAAAGATGCCTCCTCAGCAGCGCCAGCGATTCTCTAATCTCGCCGGCGGCCGCTTCGATCTCGGCCCGCATCGCAGTGCCTCCTCGTCAGCCAGAGTTGAACCAGTGTCTTGGCCCTTATGTAGCGGGTTGGGCGCGGCGTTGCACCCTCTTATTCCACAGCCTCCCCGGCTTCCGCGACGCTGGACCAGACCGGAACGGTAACCCGCCGGAGCGCCGCCCCGTCACCGGGGCATCCCACCAACCCACTCGGATGAAACCGTTTTTGCGCCGCAAAACCACTTTCGCGGCGCGAATAAGTGGCAGCCCCCCGTGATAGCGTCACCAACGTTCGTGCCCGTCTCCCGGCGGGCGCGGGCTGTCGGCGCCCCCGTTTCCCAACAACAATAGCGTGGCCCCCCGATGAACTTCACCAGCCTGGGGTTCCTGCTGTTCATCACGGCCTTCACGGCGGGCTTCATGATGCTCGCCAGGACGCGGCTGTTCACGCCGCTGCTGCTGGTGTCCAGCTATGTCTTCTACGGCTTCTGGGATTACCGCTTCTGCCTTCTGCTCGCCGGCACGACGCTGCTCGACTTCTATTGCGGCCTGCGCATCGCCGACGCGCCGAACCGGGCCACCGCGCGCATCTTCATGCAGCTCAGCCTCGCCGCCAATCTGGCGATCCTGTTCTTTTTCAAATACTTCAACTTCTTCATCGACAGCGCGCAGGTGGCGCTGGCCTCGCTCGGCCTCGACGTCGGGCACCGCACGCTGTCCATCATCCTGCCCGTCGGCATTTCCTTCTACACCTTCCAAAATCTCAGCTACACGCTGGACCTCTATCTCGGCCATCTGGAGAAGCCGGAGCGGTCGCTGCTGCGCTACGCGACCTTCGTCGCCTTTTTCCCGCAGCTCGTCGCCGGGCCGATCGTCCGGGCGCGCGACCTGCTGCCCCAGATCCAGAACGGCCCCCACCACGACGTCAGCTTCGCCTTCCGCTTCGCCGGGCTGGAGAAGATCATCTGGGGCTATTTCCTCAAGCTCGGTCTGGCCGACAACGCCGCCGCCGTGGTCGACGCCCGCTTCGCCCAGCCGGAGTTCTTCAACGCGCTGAACCACGTCATCGGGCTGATCTGCTTCTCGCTCCAGATCTACGGCGACTTCGCCGGCTACTCGCTGATCGCGATCGGTCTGGCGCAGATCTTCGGCTACACGCTCTGCCAGAACTTCGCCCGCCCCTACTTCGCCATGGGCATGAAGGACTTCTGGCGGCGCTGGCACATCTCGCTGTCCACATGGTTCCGCGACTACGTCTACATCCCGATGGGCGGCGGGCGCACCCACTGGCTGCGCATCCGCAACCTGACCATCGTGATGCTGGTGTCCGGCCTGTGGCACGGCGCCGCCTGGACCTTCGTCCTGTGGGGCGCCATGCACGCCACCCTGATGGCGGCGGAGGACGGCGTGCGCTGGCTGGCCAAGCGCAGCCCGCTGCGGCTGAGCGGCGCGCCGCTGATGGCGGGCAAGCTGCTGACGGTCGGGCTGGTCTTCCTTCTCATCACGCTGACCTGGCTGCCCTTCCGCGCCGACGATATGCACACGGTGCGGACCATCCTGGGCATCATCGCCGAGGGCGATTTCAGCCTGCCGCGCGGCATGCAGCAGATGAGCTATCTGGTCCGCGTCGCCCTGTTCGGCCTCGTTGTGCTGATGATCGACGCGATGATCGAGTTCGGGGCCGGGCGCCGCTACGCCGGGGTGAACGTCGTGGTCCGCTCCGCCGGCTGCGCCACGCTGATCCTGATGCTCCTGCTCTTCGGCAATTTCGCCAACCGATCCTTCATCTATTTCCAGTTCTGAGGGAGCCCGAACCATGATCCGCCTTTTGGCCGTCGTCGGACTGATCCTGGGCATGGTGGTCGCCATGGACCGCGCGGTGGCGTCCTGGATGGGCGACACGCTCCTCCAGTCGTCGGACCGCTTCATGACCGTCTACCGCGACGGGCCGCCCGCCGACGTGGTGATCCTGGGCAACTCCCGTGCCGACAACCACTTCCCGGTGGAGGAGGTGCAGGCGCTGACCTGCGGCCGGGTGCTGAACCTGGGCATGGGCGGCGCCCCCACCACGGTCGGCGACCTGCTGTGGGAGGATTACCTGGACAGGCACGGCGCCCCCCGCCTGCTGCTGGTCGAGCCGACGAGCGTGGTCGACGATCCCAAGGCGCTCGCCGACCTGCCGCTTCTGGCCTACTACTCGGAGCGGGTGGACGGCTTCATCCGGCAGGTCGACGCCACCATGTGGGCCTCCAACAAGCTGTTCAACACGCTGATCTTCAACAACAACCAGACGATCCGGCTGGCCTTCGACGGGCTGCACCCGACCGGCGACCGGACGCTGAGCGGCACCATGTCGCCCTTCCTCAAGGCCCAGCTCGAAAAGGCGCCGACGGAGCGGATGGAGGGCTTCCAGCCGAACTGGGACGCGCTGGACCGCATCATCGGCACGGCGCGGGAGAAGGGCACGCGGGTCGCCGTGGTCATCACGCCCTTCTTCCCCGGCTACATCGAGAAGGTGACCAACTTCGACGCCTTCTTTGAGGATCTGAAAGCCCGCCTGCCGCCCGACGTGCCGCTGATCGACACCCGCCGCGAGGTCGAGGACGAGGCCCATTTCGTGGACGCCCTGCACATCAACCAGGAGGGGGTCCGCGTGATGCTGGCGCGGATGGAAGACCGGTTGCGCCCGCTGGCCGACTGCCCCACCGACACGGCCCCGGCCGACGCCATCGCCCAGCTCCGCCCGGACACCCACACCGCCGCGCGGCCCTGAACCTCCGCACAAAAGAAAAGCCCCGCCTCCCGAATCGGGAAGCGGGGCTTTTTTCTTGTCGAACCCGTCCGGTCGAACCGGCCCGGTCAGTAGAGACCGCCAGTCCCCACCGTCGCCGCCGATGGCGGGGCCGCCGGAGCGCCCCAGCCGCCCGGCTGCTGCTGGGCCGCCGCGTCGCCGCCGGGCACCCCGCCGGTCCAGCCGCCGTCCGCGGCGTGGGCCGAGCCGTCCAGCACCATCTGCGGCTGGTCTGGGTTCGGCTCGGTGCCGGGGATGAAGGCCTCCCAGATCGCCTTGCGCTCGCCGGGCTGGGCAAGGCGCCCGTTCTCCGGGTTGACGCGGACGAGGCGCAGGCCGCGCGGAACGCGGAACGGCGTGGCCGGCTGGTCCTTCAGCGCCACCTCCATCACGTCCTTGAACACCGGCACCGCCGCCGAGCCGCCGGTCTCCTTGGCGCCCAGCGAGCGCGGCTGGTCGAAGCCGATGTAGGTGCCGACCACGAGGTTGGGCGAGAAGCCCATGAACCACGCGTCATGGCTGTCGTTGGTCGTGCCGGTCTTGCCGGCCAGCGGCTTGCCCAGCGACAGCAGCTTCGTCGCCGTGCCGCGCTGCACCACGCCCTCCAGCATGGAGACCATCTGGTAGACGGTGCGCGGGTCGTTGACCTGCTCCCGGGTGTCGGCGACGGCGGGAACGGCCAGCCCGTCGTTCCAGGCCACCTGATTGCAGGAGGCGCAGGGGCGCGTGTCGTGGCGGAAGACGGTCTTGCCGTTGCGGTCCTGCACCCGGTCGATGAAGGTCGGGCTCACCCGTTTGCCGCCGTTGGCCAGCATGGCGTAGGCGGTGGCGAGGCGCAGCACGGTCGTCTCGCCGGCGCCGAGCGACATCGGCAGATAGGGCTGGAGGTTGTCGGTGATGCCGAAATTCTCGGACAGCGCCTTCACCTTGTCCATGCCGACGGCCTGGGCCAGACGGACGGTCATGACGTTCCGCGACTTCTCGATGCCGGCGCGCAGCGGCGTCGGGCCGTAGAACTCGTGGCTGTAGTTCTCCGGCCGCCAGATCGGCTGGCCGTGGCCGGGGTCGTATTCGAACGGAGCGTCCATCACCAGCGAGGACGGGGTGAAGCCCTGGTTCAGCGCCGTCAGATAGACGAAGGGCTTGAAGGAGGAGCCCGGCTGCCGCATCGCCTGGGTGGCGCGGTTGAAGGAACTCATCTGCGGGGAGAAGCCGCCGACCATGGCGAGCACGCGGCCGGTGTGCGGGTCGAGCGCGACCAGACCGCCCTGCACCGCCGGAACCTGCCGCAACGCGTAGGTGCCCGCCGGCGGCTCCTTGCCCTTCTCGTCCTTGCCGGCGGCCTCGACCAGGATCAGGTCGCCCAGCTTGGCAACGTCGGAGGGACGGCGGATCTCCGGGCCGAGCCGGTTGTCGTCGCGTTGCGCCCGCGCCCAGCGCAGCTCGGCCAGCGGCACCCGGCCGCGCGAGCCGTCCGGCAGGCCGATGTCGAGCGCCGCCGCCTCGTCGTCCTTCAGCACCACCGCCAGATGCCAGCCCTCAGACCCCGGAGGCGGCGCCATGGAGGCGAGCTTCTTCGCCCAATTGTCGAAATTCTCCATCTTGCCGACCGGCCCGCGGTAGCCGTGGCGGCGGTCGTATTGCACCAGCCCGGTGCGCAGCGCCTTGGTCGCCGCCCGCTGCAGCACCGGGTCCATCGAGGCGCGGACCGACAGGCCGCCCTCGTAGAGCGCCTGTTCGCCATAGAGCTTCACCAGCTCGCGCCGGACCTCCTCGGCGAAATACTCCGACGTCACATACTCCTGCTCGTCGCGCTTGCGCACGACCAAGGGCTTGGACTGGGCGATCTTGGCCTCTTCCGGGGTGATGTGCCCGTCCTCGGCCATGCGCCCGATCACCCAGTTGCGCCGCGCGATGGCCGCATCGCGCTGGCGTTCCGGGTGGTAGTTGCTGGGCGCCTTGGGCAGGGCCGCCAGATAGGCCGCCTCCTCGATGTCCAGCTCGTCCAGCGCCTTGTTGAAGTAGTTCAGCGCCGCCGCCGCCACGCCGTAGGAGCGGTATCCCAGGAAGATCTCGTTCAGGTACAGCTCGAGGATGCGGTCCTTGCTGAAGGCCCGCTCGATGCGGACCGCCAGGATCGCCTCCTTGATCTTGCGCGAGAAGGACACCTCGTTGGTCAGCAGCATGTTCTTGGCGACCTGCTGCGTGATCGTCGAGGCGCCCATCGGCCGGCGGTCGCGGCCGAGATTCTCCACGTTGGTCAGGATGGCGCGGGCGATGCCGACGGGGTCGATGCCCTTGTGGTCGTAGAAGTTCTTGTCCTCGGCGGACAGGAAGGCGTTCGTCACGCGCTTCGGCATGGCGTCGATGGGGACGAACACGCGCTTTTCCGACGCGAACTCCGCCAGCAGGCGCCCGTCGCCCGCATGGACGCGGGTGGTCACCGGCGGTTCGTAGTTGGCGAGCTTGGTGTAGTCCGGCAGTTCGTGATCGTAATGGTCCAGCATGTAGACCAGCCCCCCCGCCCCGGCCAGGGCGAGGATCACGACGGCCATCAGGGCGGACAGAATAAAGCGCATGACGGTTCCCAGACAGGCATGGCGGCGGTCCCGCCGCCTTCGTCCGGGACAGAGACCGGGAAGACGCGGAACCGTCCGATGGGCGGCATCCTACACCGCGAGGGGCGGCAGTCCGACTCCCTCGCAGCCATGTCAGGAAAATGTGACGGCCACAAGGCGCATGCAAGAAAGTGGTGATCGGGGAGAGCGTATGTCCGACCGCTTTTGCCCGCATGGCTGTGGCCGGGCAGCGGTGCCCGGCGGAGCGGTTCTCAGCTCTTCTGCGCCCCGGTCAGCCATTTGAAATAGGCATCGATGGTGCGGACCATGCCACGGCCCAGCTTCTCGCGATGGGCCGACTTGCTCAGCAGGCTGACGTCCTGGGGGCTCGACAGGTAGCCCATCTCGACCAGCGCGGACGGCATGTCCGGCGCGGTCAGCACGGCGAAGCCGGCCTGACGGTGCGGCTTGCTGGGGATCAGCTTGACCTCGCGGCCGAGATGCTCCAGCGCCATGTTGGCGAAGCGCTTGGAGTGGTTCATCGTGTCGCGCTGGGCGAGGTCGATCAGGATCGAGGCCACCAGATCGTTCTCGGAGGACAGGTCCATGCCGGCCAGCGCGTCGGCCCGGTTCTCCTTGGCGGCCAGCATCTCCGCCTCACGGTCGGACGCCCGGTCGGACAGGGTGTAGATGGACAGGCCGCGCATGTTGGCGGAGCCGATGCTGTCGGCGTGCAGCGACAGGAACAGGTCGGCGTTGGCCTCCCGCGCGATGGCGACGCGGTCGCGCAAGCGGATGAACACGTCCTTGTCGCGGGTCAGCCGCACCCGGTAGCGGCCCGAACCTTCCAACTGGCGCTTCAGCTCCCGCGCCATCGCCAGCGTGATGTCCTTCTCATAGACCCCGCCGACGCCGACCGCGCCGGGATCGACGCCGCCATGGCCAGGATCGACCACGACCATCGGCTTTTCGGGGACCGGCGCCGCCCGCGGCGGGACCGGCGGCGGCAGGGCCGCGGCGACCGGCACGATGGGGTCCTTGCGCGCCGGCGGGCGGGCCGCTTCGCGGCTCACCGACGCCGTGGCCGTGGTGGCTGCGACCGGGGCGGAGGCGGCGAACTGCGCCGGGGTGGTGCGGGCGATGTCGAGGACGAAGCGCGGCTTGAAGCCGTCGCGCGGCGGGATGAGGTAGGACTCGACCACCCGCGCCGGGCCATCGGTTTCCACCACGAGGCGGGAAGCGCCGCCGTCGCGCCCTTCAAAGCGGTAGCGGGCGACCACCCCCTTTCCCGCCATCACCGTGTTGCCGCCCGGCCAGCTCACGTCCGGCAAATCGACCACGACGCGGTAGGGGGAGCCGTGCACCGACACGGTGAAGGGAACCGAGTCGGTGAGTTCCAGAACCAGCCGCGTCTTGTCGGGATGCAGACCGAGACGCGCGTTCAGGACGGCCACCCGCTCCTGGACCGGCGGCGGAAAGGGCAGGGCCGCGGTGGTCTGGGCCTGCGCCGGGGCGCACGGCAAGGCGACCGCCCCCAGAAGGGCGCCCAGCACAGCGACAATCGCGAGCAATCGGGGCATCCGTTCCACCAGAAACCGCAAACCGGCAAAGCCAGCGGTCAGCTATAGCGCAGCGAAATCAAGGCGCTCAACGGTGGCGTCCGGAGGCGTGGCGGAATTGTCGGCGAGGGTGCCGTTCGTGCAACAGTGCCCTGCTATGCCCTCATCCCGGTGGAATGCCGCCGAACCGGATGCGGCGGACCGCAACTTTCGCCGAATTCCACGTTGTGCATGGTTTCGTGCTTGTCTATGGTAGCTCTGCGACATACCGCGACCCACCAGCCCACTCTTCCGAGAGGTTTCTCTCCGGGGTGACTGTGGGCGTCGCCCGCGGACCCCCACGGCCGAAATTTACATCATCGGGCGCGGTCCGGGGCGTGACGCTTCTGGGTTGCCGGTGGATTGGGACGAAACCTCGAAGCTGGTGCCGGCCGCAAGGCCGTAACCCGGAGGCCGAAGCCCGACCCGTCCTGGCTGCTTCGTCAGCGCCGTTCGACGGGTTAGGGGCCGGTTCCGCAGGCTTCGCTCACAACGATGACGCGCCCCGGCGGCTTGACCGTCGCGCGGGCGGCCTGGGGCGTCATGGGGATCTTGTATGGCCAAGCGCATGCTGGTGGACGCCACGCACCCGGAGGAAACCCGGGTTGCCGTGGTCAATGGGAACAGACTCGAAGATCTCGACTTCGAAATCGCCACCCGGAAGCAACTCAAGGGCAACATCTACCTTGCCAAGGTGACCCGGGTCGAGCCGTCGCTCCAGGCGGCCTTCGTGGAATATGGCGGGAACCGGCACGGCTTCCTGGCCTTCTCGGAAATCCATCCCGACTATTACCGCATCCCGATCGCCGACCGTGAGGCCCTGCTGGCCGAAGAGCGCCGGCTGGAGGAGCAGGCCGAGGCCCGCGCCGAGGCCGCCGCCGACGGCGCCGTGATGGCCGAGCCGATCCGTCCGGAGCAGGTGGAGGAGGAAGTCTCCCCGATGCCGGGCTCCTACGCGGAGGCCGAGGGCGACGGTTTCGAGGGCGACGTCCCGGCCTTCGCCACGGATGGCGGCTCGGATGAGGCCGCTGAGTCGGATGAGGTTCCGGAAGGCGCCGCTCCGGCCGAAAGCCCGGACGTCATCGGCGGGGACGAGGTCGAGGAGGCCCACCGCCGCCGCGCCCGCCCGCTGCGCAGCTACAAGATCCAGGAAGTCATCAAGCGCCGGCAGGTCATGCTGGTCCAGGTGACCAAGGAGGAGCGCGGCAACAAGGGCGCGGCGCTGACCACCTACTTGTCGCTGCCGGGCCGCTACTGCGTGCTGATGCCCAACACGGGCCGCGGCGGCGGGATTTCCCGCAAGATCACCAACCCCGCCGACCGCAAGCGCCTGAAGGAGATCCTGTCCGATCTCGACATTCCGGAAGGCATGGCGGTCATCCTGCGCACCGCGGGGCTGGAGCGCTCCAAGCAGGAAATCAAGCGCGACCTTGAATACTTGCTGCGCCTGTGGGACGACATCCGCGTCCAGACGCTGAAGTCCTCCGCGCCCTGCCTCATCTATGAGGAGGCGAACCTCATCAAGCGCTCGATCCGCGATCTCTACACCGACGATATCGACGAGATCTGGGTGGAGGGCAACGCCGGCTTCAACACCGCGCGCGACTTCATGCGCATGATGATGCCGAGCCACACCAAGCGCGTCATGCAGTACCAGGACGACACGATCCCGCTGTTCCACCGCTATCAGGTTGAAACGCAGATCGACGCGATCCACAGCCCGGTCGTGCAGCTCCGCTCCGGCGGCTACATCGTCATCAACCCGACCGAGGCGCTGGTTTCCATCGACGTCAACTCGGGCAAGTCGACGCGCGAGCGCAACATCGAGGAAACAGCCTACAAGACCAACCTCGAAGCCGCCGACGAGGTGGCGCGCCAGCTCCGCCTGCGCGACCTCGCGGGCCTCATCGTGATCGATTTCATCGACATGGAGGAGCCCCGCAACAACGCCGCGGTGGAGCGCCGCCTGAAAGAGGCGATGAAGAACGACCGGGCGCGCATCCAGCTCGGCCGCATCTCCGCCTTCGGCCTGCTGGAGCTGTCGCGCCAGCGTCTGCGCCCGTCGCTGCTGGAAACCAACTTCGAGCGCTGCCCGCACTGCTCCGGCACCGGCGTCATCCGCTCGGTGGAGTCCGCCTCGCTGCACGTGCTGCGCGCCATCGAGGAGGAGGGCATCCGCAAGCGGTCGTCGGAGATCACCGTCTTCGTGCCGACCCGCATCGCGCTCTACATCCTCAACCAGAAGCGCGGCGAGCTGACCAAGATCGAGGACCGCTACCGGTTCCGCGTCATGGTCCAGGCCGACGACACGCTGATCGCGCCGGACCTGCGGCTTGAGCGCGTGAAGGCCCGCACGCCGGAGGACGACGTGCCGCTGGTCAGCGCCGAGCGCGTGCTGGCCGAGACCGACCGCATCCTGGCCGCCGAGGCCGAGGAGGCCGAGGAAGAGGCGCCCGTCGTCGAGGCCGCCGAGGTTGCCGGGGCCGAGGTCATCGAACGCGCCGACGCCGTCGGGGAGAGCGAGGGCGACCGCCGCCGCCGCCGCCGCCGCCGCCGTGGCCGCGGGCGTGACCGCGAGGATGGCCGCGCGCCGTTCGGCGAGTCCGCCGAAGCGTCCGACGAGGCGACCGAGGGCGACGAGGTCGAAGCGGAGACCGCCGACGCCGACGAGACGGCGGTCGACGAGGAAGCGATCGAGCGCGCCCAGATCGAGGCTCCGGAGTTCGTCATCAACGATGTCGATGTCGGCCCTGCCCACATCGAGGACGACGAGGACGAGGAGACCGACCTGGCCGCGTCCGACGCGGACGACGGCGCCGACGCGTTCGAGCCGAACGGCGATGGCGAGGGCAACGGAGAGCGCAAGAAGCGCCGCCGCGGCAAGCGCGGTGGTCGCCGGCGGTCCCGCCAGCGCGAGGGCCTGGAGGCCGGCGAGGGCATGCCTTCCGACGGCACCGAGGGCGAGGTGGACGCCGAGTCCTTCCCGACCGCCGTCGAGGCTGGCCGCGCCGTCAACCCGCCGGAACTGCCGGCCGACATGGAGCCGGTCGAGTTCGACTGGGTCCTGACCAGCGCGGTGGCCGCCGAGGCTGCTCCGGAAACTGCGGCGGACACCGCCGCGGAGGGTCCGGCCGCCGATGAGGCCGCCCCGGTGGCCGAGGAAACTCCGGCCCGCAAGCCGCGCCGTGGCCGCGCCAAGGCGACCGCCGCCGAGGCCGCCGAAGCGGTGACGGCGGAGCCGGAAGCGGCCCCAGCCAAGCCGAAGCGCGCCGCGAAGGGCGCCGCCAAGGGTGGCAAGGCCGCCGCGAAGGCCGCCGCTCCGGAGGAAACCGCTCCGTCGCCGGCCAAGCCGTCGCGCAGCCGCAAGGCGAAGACCGCGGCAGCCGAGGCCGCCCCTGCTCCGGCGCCGGTTGCGGCCCCGGCCGCAGAGGAGCCGAAGAAGCGTCCGGCGGCGCGCAAGCGCAAGGCCGCTGCGGACGCTCCCGCCGAGGCGGCGCCCGCTCCGGCCCCGGTTGCGGCTCCGGTCGTCGAGGAGGCGAAGAAGCGCCCGGCGCGCAAGCGCAAGACCGCAGCGGACGCTCCCGTCGAGGCGGCGCCCGCTCCGGCGGTCAGCGAGGCGCAGGCGACCCCGACCCCGGCCAATGAGCCGGCCAGCGCGAACCCCGCTCCGGAGGCCAAGCCGCGCCGGGGCTGGTGGAACCGCTAAGCGCGTTTCATCGCCGTAAAGACTGGAAAAGGCGCCTCGCGGCGCCTTTTCCTTTTCCAGAAACCGCGAAGGGTCCCGACCATGAGCAAGGCCTTCACCCGGGAGAACGACTCCGCCCCCGACGACGACGAGGCCGACGATCCCAAACCCTTGCCCAAGGGCGTGAAGAACTACATGACGCCCGAAGGCTTCCAGCGCATGCAGGAGGAGCTGCGCTCGCTGCTGCGGGTCGAACGCCCGAAGGTGGTCGAGGTGGTGTCCTGGGCGGCCGGCAACGGCGACCGCTCGGAAAACGGCGACTACATCTACGGCAAGAAGCGCCTGCGCGAGATCGACCGGCGCATCCGCTTCCTGACCAAGCGGCTGGAATCGGCGGAGGTGGTCGATCCCACGCTCCAGAAGAACCGCGACCGCGTGTTCTTCGGCGCCACCGTCACCTACGCGCGTGAGGATGGAGCAGAAAACACCATCACCATCGTCGGCGCCGACGAGGTGGACATGGACCGCGCCCGTGTGAGCTGGATATCGCCCATCGCCCGCGCCCTGCTGAGGGCGCAGGAAGGCGACGTGGTGGACCTGCGCACCCCCGCCGGGCTGGAGCAGATCGAGGTCGTCGCCATCCGCTATCCGGGCGACGATGCGTGAAGAAGGCTGGGGCTACAGAAGCCCCAGTTCCTCCAGTTCGGCGCGCAGGCTGGATGCGCCGGAAAAACGGTGCGCCGTCATGCCGAGTGCGCGGGCGGCCTCGACGTTGGCGGGGCTGTCGTCGATGAAATAGCAGTCCGCCGCCGCCAAGCCGTAGCGGTCGAGCAGGAGTTGGAAGATCGCCGGGTCCGGCTTCACCAACCTCTCGTCGCCCGACACGATGATCCCGTCGAAGACGTTCAGGAAATCGAAGCGCCTGCGGGTCAGCGCCAGCTTCTCCGACGAGAAGTTGGTGATGGAGTAAAGCGGCGTTCCGCGCTGCCTCAACTCCATCAGGATCTCCGGGGTCCCGGCCATGGGGCCGGGCACCATCTCCTCCCACCGCTCGTGATAGGCGCGGATCAACTCGCGGCAGTCGGGAAACTCGGCAGTCAGGACGGCGACCGCCTCGTCCCACGGGCGACCGCGGTCCTGCTCCAGGTTCCAGGCGGGGGTGCAGACGTTGTCGAGGAAGTCCTCCATCAGGTCCTCGTACCCGTCGAACAGTTCGCGGTAGAGATGCCGCGGGTCCCATTCGATGAGCACCTGGCCGATGTCGAAGACGACGGTGGTCGGCTTGGTCATCGTCAATTCCCGCCCCGGCCTCAACCCTTGCGGGCCGCGGCGACGAGGTCCTTCATCTGGTCCAGCTTGATGGCGCCGGGGACCAGCTCGTCGCCGATGACGAAGGCCGGGGTGCCGCGGATGCCCAGTTCCTCGGCCAGCGCCTGGTTGGCGGCGATGACCTTCAACACCTCGGGGCTGTTCATGTCCTTCTTCAGCTTGTCGGTGTCCAACCCGACCGACTTGGCCAGCCGCTGGATCACGTCGTCGTCGAGCTGGCCGCGGTGGGCCATCAGGGCGTTGTGGAATTCCAGATACTTGCCCTGGCTGCGCGACGCCAGCGCCGCCTTGGCCGCGGTCATCGAGGCCGGGCTGAGGATCGGGAACTCCTTGAAGACGAAGCGCAGCTTGCCGTCGTCCTTGATCAGGCGCTCGGTGTCGGCTTGCACGGCCTTGCAGTAACCGCACTGGTAGTCGAAGAACTCGACCACCGTCACGTCCCCCTTGGGGTTGCCGGCCACCGGATCGGCGGGGTTCTGGAACAGCGCGGCCTTGTTGTCGGCCAGCGCTGCCTTGGCCTTCTGCTCCTCAGCCATCTTCTGGCGCTTCTGGAGCGAGTCCACGGCCTCCAGGATGATCTCGGGGTTCTTCAGGATGTAGTCGCGCACGACCTCTTCGACGGCCTTGCGCTGGGCGTCGTCCATCGGGCTCTGCGCCTGGAGGGCGGGGGCCAGCAGCCCCGTCGGAAGGGCCAGCGCTGCGGCGAGCGCCAAGGCGGCGGGGCGGAAGCGGGTCATGGCGAACTCTCTCGTGTGGAGCCTGGAGGGCGCGATTCGGGGCGATACTGTGGACCGGGACGGCGGGGTCAGGCAAGACGGCTGTGCGCCGCGCGAACGGGGGAGACTCACTTGCCGCCCGCCTGCCCGCGGATGTCCTGGGCGCGCAGCCAGCCGGGGGAGCCGGCGGGCAGCAGCTTCTCCGCCCGTTCCGCCTGGAAGCGGGCCATCGGCTTGTCGCCGCGGGCGAAGGCCTCCTCCGCGGTGGCGTAGGCGACCATGCCGGCGTTGCCCTTCATGCTCCAGGCCTGGGCCATCAGCCGCCACAGGAAGGCCGACTGCGCCTGCGTCTTGGACGCGACCTGAAGGTTGCGCAACGCCTCGTCGGCCAGCCGGCTGTCATTCTGTTCCATCAGGGAGTGGGCCAGCGAGACGCGGATGCTGCCAGCGTCCGGCTCCAGCTCGATCGCCTTGCGGTAGGGCGCGGCGGCGTCCACCGCCCGCCCGTTCTGCAGCATCAGATCGCCCTTCATCTCATAGAGGAAGGCATTCTTCGGCTCCTGGGCGATCAGCCCGTCGACCAGCGGCAGGGCCTGCCGGACCTCGCCGCGGCGGAAATAGGCGTAGGCCCGGCCGTAGCGCGCCACGAAGGACGGGTCGTCCGCCTTGTAGCGGCGCAGCGCCCCATTGGGGTCGAGATAGGCGTAGAGCTTGGCCTGGATGCGGCGGAACTCCTCGTTCCACTGGGCGGGAACCGGCTTCCTGCCGGCGCGTGACCGCTCCACGAAGTTGCGCACCGTCTCGATGCGCTCGCGGGTCAGCGGGTGGGTGCGGCGGTAGCCGGCGTCGCGGTCCACCAGCAGCGGGTCGTCGGCGGCGCCCAGCTTCTCCAGGAAGGTGACCAGCCCCTCCGCCGAGATGCCGGACTGCTCCATGTAGGACAGGCCCGCTTGGTCGGCCGAGGATTCCTGGCTGCGCGAGAAGGACAGGAAGTTGCGCTCCGCCAGATGCTGGCCCAGCATGACGCCCGCCGCGCCGGCCCCGGCGTTGCCCGCGGCGATGCCACCGACGATGCCGATGCCCATGCCGATCAGCGAGGACAGGAAGGCGTTCTCCATCGCCTCCGACCCGCGGACCAGATGGCCGCCAGCGATGTGGCCGGTTTCGTGGGCAATCACGCCGATGAGCTGCCCAGCATCCTCCAGCCCCAGCAGCAGGCCGGTGTGCAGGAAGATGTTCTGCCCGCCGGCGACGAAGGCGTTCATGGTGTTGTCGTTGACCAGGACGATGTTCACCGCGTCCGGATCGATGCCGGCGGCCTGGAAGATTGGCCGCGCCATGTCGCGGATGATATGTTCCGTCTCGGCGTCGCTCAGGAACTGCATTTCCTGGCGCCGCTGCGCGCCCGCGGGCGGCGACCACGACAGAACCATCACGGCAACCATGGCGATGACCGAAACCAGCCTGCTGGGCTTGCGCACCGTTACTTCCTCCGCACACCGGGGCACCGGGCAGCCGGTCAAGATGCCGGTCCGGGCGCCCCATTCCACCCGCCGAATCTGGCAAGGGTTGGGCGCGATTGCCATAGCCGCATCGCTGGTCGGCGGATGCGTCAACACGAAATACCGCACCGGCGCACCGGCCCAGAGCTTCGTCGCGGCCGACGAGCCGCGCGCGGCGGAGATCGGGCGCGACATCATCGCCCAAGGCGGCAAGGCCGGCGACGCCGCCACCGCGATGGCGATGGCGATGGCCGTCACCCTGCCGTCGCGCGTCGGGATGACCGGCGGCGGCGTCTGCGTGGTGTTTGACGCCGCGAGGAAGGAAACCCGCACGCTCGACTTCCTGCCCCGTCCCACCGGTGTCGGTGGCGCCGCCCTGCCCGGCTTCCTGCGCGGCGTCTACGCGCTCCAGGCCTCCACCGGGGCGATGCGCTGGGAGCAGGCGGTGGTCCCGGCCGAGCAGCTCGCCCGCTCCACCCCGGTCAGCCGGGCGCTGGCGCGCGACCTCGCCGACTCCGCCACCCGCCTGTCCGCCGACCCGGAGGCCCGCCGCGTCTTCCTGCCGGCCGGTGCGCCGCTGGCCGAAGGCGCGCCGCTGAGCCAGCCGGAACTGGCCGCCAGCCTGTCGCAGGTGCGCCGCAGCGGCATCGCTGCGATGTATGGTGGGCCGCTGGGTGGTGCCGTGGCGCAGGCCGCTGCCATCGACCCCGCCACCGTCCGCGGTTTCCAGCCGCGCTGGACCGGCACCGCGGCGATCCCTCTGGGCATCGTCTCGATGCATTTCGCCCAGCTTCCCGAGACCAACAACGGCGCCGCCCTGACCGCCGCCTGGAACGCCGCTGCCGACCTGCCGCCCGATCAGCGTGCCGCCCGCGTGGCCCAGACGCTGGGCGCCACCGGCAACGGCGCCTCCGCGCCCGGCGCCGGCCTCGTCGTGATCGACCATGAGGAGAACGGGGTCGCCTGCTCCTTCACCATGGGGGCGCCCTTCGGTAGCGGCCGCATGGTGCCGGGCACCGGCCTGCTGGCCGCCCGCGGGGTGGATGGCGCCGGTTTCGGGGCACCCGCCCTGCTGACCAACGCCATCGTCGGTCGCACCCAGTTCGCCGGGGCGGCCAGCGCCGCCGGCAACGACGGCCCCGCCGCCGCTCCCGCCGCCCTGCTGACCGCCGCCCTGCCCGCCGCGCTGGACAAGGAGCCGGGCGCCGCCATCCGGGTCAGCCGCGCCGCGTCCGGGCCGGGCCGGGCCACCTTCGTCACCTGCCAGACCTCGATGGAGAGCGGCTGGAAGGAATGCCAGGTCGCCGCCGACCCGCGCGCCCACGCCCTGGGCATACTGGTCGAAACCGAGCGTTGATGTTCAGAAGTCTGGAATCATGAGCAAAGCACCCAAAGTCTCCAAACGGGGCGCCATCCCGCCCTTCTTCGTCATGGAAGTGATGCGCGCCGCCGCCGAGCGCGAAGCCGCCGGCCTGGAGGTCCTGCACATGGAGGTTGGGCAGCCCTCGACCGGCGCGCCGAAGGGCGTGCTGGAGGCCGCCCACCGCATGCTCGACGCCGACGTGCTGGGCTACACCGGGGCGCTGGGCATCCCGGCGCTGCGGGCGGCCATCGCCGGCTGGTACCGCGACCGTTACGGAATCGACGTGCCGGAGCGGCGCGTGGTGGTCACCACCGGCTCGTCCGGGGCCTTCCAGCTCGGTTTCCTGGCGGCCTTCGATCCGGGTGACCGGGTGGCCATGGCCTCGCCCAGCTACCCGGCCTACCGCCACACGCTGACCGCCATCGGGGTCGAGCCGGTGGAGCTGCCGACCGGTCCGGAGCACCGCTTCCAGCCGACCATCGACCTGCTGGAGCGGCTCGATCCGCCCATCCAGGGCCTGATCGTCGCCAGCCCGGCCAACCCGACCGGCACGATGCTGAGCCGGGAGGAGCTGACCGCGCTCGCGAACTGGTGCGACGCCAAGGGCGTGCGCCTCGTCTCCGACGAGATCTACCACGGCCTGACCTATGGACCGGAGGCCGTGACCGCCGCCGAGGTCAGCGAAAGCGCGCTGGTGGTGAACAGCTTCTCCAAATACTTCTCGATGACCGGCTGGCGGCTTGGCTGGATGATCGTTCCGGACGACCTGATCCGCTCGGTCGAATGCCTCGCCCAGAACCTGTTCATCTCCGCCCCCAGCCTGTCGCAGGCCGCCGCGGTCGCCGCCTTCGCCTGCACCGAGGAACTGGACGGCCACGTCGCCCGCTACGCCCGCAACCGCGAACTTCTGCTGAGGGAACTGCCGAAGGCCGGCTTCGACAAGCTGGCTCCGGCGGACGGCGCCTTCTACATCTACGCCGACGTGACGGAGATGACCGACGACAGCGAGGCCTTCTGCAAGCGCATCCTGGCGGAGACCGGCATCGCCTGCACCCCCGGCGTCGACTTCGACCCGGCACGCGGCCTCCGCTTCGTGCGCTTCAGCTTCGCCGGCTCGGAGGAAACCATCGCCGAGGCGGCCCGGCGGCTGATCGCCTGGAAAAAGTAAATCGGCCTTTCAAAAGAAAAAGCCCTCTTCCGGGATGCCGGAAGAGGGCTTTTTCTTTAGAGTCTCAGTACGCGTATTCCTTGAACACCGGGTCCACGCTGCCACCCCAGGGGCCGTTGAACCTCGCCAGAAGCTCGTCGGCGGGAGTCTGGCCGGACTCGGCGATGTCGAGCAGCGTGTTCAGGAAATGCGCCTCGTCGTCGCCCCAGTTGTCGTTGCGGGCGCGGCGGGCCAGACCGCCGCGGGCGATCTCCAGAACCTCAAGCGCGACCTCCCGCACCGTGCGGCCGCGGAAGGGGGTGCGCAGGGCGTGGCGCGGCACCTCGGCGCGCAGGTGGGCGCGCTCCTCCGTCGTCCAGCCCTTCACGAGGTCCCAGGCGGCATCGAGCGCCTGAGTGTCGTAGAGAAGCCCGACCCACAGGGCCGGCAGGGCGCACAGGCGGCGCCACGGGCCGCCGTCGGCGCCGCGCATCTCCAGATACTTCTTCAGACGCACCTCGGGGAAGGAGGTGGTCATGTGGTCGGCCCAGTCTGTGATCAGCGGGACCTCGCCCGGCAACGCCGGCAGGCGGCCCTGCATGAAGTCGCGGAAGGACTGGCCGGAGGCGTCGATGTACGTGCCGTCGCGGTAGACGAAGTACATCGGCACGTCGAGCAGGTAGTCCACGTACCGCTCGAACCCGAAGCCGTCCTCGAACACGAAGGGCAGGTCGCCGGTGCGGTCAGGGTCGGTGTCGGTCCAGATGTGGCTGCGGAAGCTCTGGAAGCCGTTCGGCTTGCCCTCGGTGAAGGGCGAGTTGGCGAACAGCGCCGTGGCGATGGGCTGAAGCGCCAGGCTGACCCGGAACTTCTTCACCATGTCGGCTTCCGAAGCGAAGTCCAGGTTCACCTGCACGGTGCAGGTGCGCATCATCATGTCCAGGCCGAGATTGCCGCGCTTGGGCATGTAATCGCCCATGATCTTGTAGCGGCCCTTGGGCATCCAGGGGATCTCGTCGCGACGCCACTTCGGCTGGAAGCCGAGGCCCATCATGGCGATGCCCAGTTCGCCCCCGATCTCCTTCACCTGATCGAGGTGGCGGTGCACCTCGGCGCAGGTCTGGTGCAGGGTCTCCAGCGGGGCGCCGGACAGTTCCACCTGCCCGCCCGGCTCCAGCGTGATATTCGCCATGCCCTGGGTCAGGGCGATCAGGTTGCCCTTTTCCTCCACCGGGTCCCAGCCGAAGCGCTGCAGGCGGGTCAGCAGTTCACCGATCCCGTCCGGCCCCTCGTAGGGCAGCGGCCGATGGTCGGAGACGCGGTAGGCGAATTTCTCGTGTTCGGTCCCGATGCGCCACTGGTCCGCCGGTTTGTTGCCGGATTCCAGATAGGCCGCCAGTTGGCGGCGGTCGGTGATCGGTTCACCACGCGTCTGCGGAGGTGCGGACATGGAAGCTCCCGCTTTCAAAAAGTCTGAATTGGCCAACGAGTCAAACGGCCCGCCTCGGAACAGCGGCGCGTCGAGCGGCCCTTACTCCCCGACGGTGGGGTCGGCCGGCGCGCGGAAGGGCGGTCGGGTGTCGCCCCCGTCCGCCGTCCAGTCCCCCGCAAGGGCCTGCCAGCAGGCGAGCGCCGCGACCACCGCCGTGTCGGCCCGGAGAATGCGGGGCCCCAGGCCGACGGGAACAACAAAGGGGAGTTTGCAAATTTCGTCAAGTTCGGACTGCGCAAAGCCGCCCTCCGGCCCGATCAGGAAGGCGGCGGGGCCGCGCGGACGGCCGCGGACGGCCTCCGCGATGGGGCGTACGTTCCCGGCTTCGGCGCACAGGTACAGCGTACGTTCGGCCGGCCAGCCGGCCAGCGCCTTGTCCAGCGGCAGCGGGTCGGCCATCTCCGGCACGGTCAGCCGCTCCGACTGCTCGGCGGCCTCGATGGCGTTGGCGCGCAGCCGGTCGGTGTTGACGCGGTTGGGGTCGGTGCGGCGGGTGAAGACCGGCCACAGCCGCGACACGCCCAGCTCGCTGGCCTTCTCCGCGACGAAATCAATGCGCCCGCGCTTGATCGGGGCGAACAGCAGCCAGAGGTCGGGCCCGGCCGCCTGAGGACGCCGCTGCACCGTCACGGTGAGCGAGCACCAGCCCTTGCCGAAGCCGTCGATGGCGGCCAGCCATTCGCCGTCCTGCCCGTTGAAGACGGCCACGACATCGCCCTTGTCGAGCCGCAGGACATGGCGCAGGAAATGCGCCCGCTCATGGTCGAGCCCCACCGCCTGCCCCTCGCCGAGGGGGCTGTCCACATAGAGGCGGGTCTTCGGTTGGTCTGACATGGCGCAAAGGTCTCCGGTGTGCGGCGCCGACTATAGCGATAACGCTCCGGGGCGGAAACGGCCCAGCCTTGCGGGGACCCACCCCCGCCGCTACCTTGCCCCCGGCTTCTTCCACTTCTCTTCCCGAGTCCGCCATGACCAGCCCTGCCTCCCCCGCTCCCGGCGCATTCACCGACATCCGGCGCGGCGATTGGATCGACCGCTTCGCCCCGGCGGCGGTCCGTCCCTATCTGCGGCTGGCCCGGCTGGACCGGCCCATCGGCACGTGGCTGCTGCTGTTTCCCGGCTGGTGGAGCATCGCGCTGGCCGGGTCGGGGCCGCTGCCCGACCTCTGGCTGATGGGCCTGTTCGCGGTCGGCGCGGTGGTGATGCGCGGGGCCGGCTGCACGGTCAACGACATCCTCGACCGCGACTTCGACGCCATGGTGGAGCGCACGCGGACCCGCCCTATTCCCTCCGGGCAGGTGTCGGTGAAACAGGCGCTGGCCTTCCTCGCCGTCCAGCTCCTGATCGGGCTGGCGGTGCTGGTGCAGTTCAACCCGCTGACCATCGGGCTGGGAGTGCTGTCGCTGGTCCTGGTCTTCACCTACCCGCTGATGAAGCGCATCACCTGGTGGCCGCAGGCCTTCCTGGGGCTGACCTTCAACTGGGGCGCCCTGATGGGCTGGACTGCGGTGCGAGGCGAGTTCGAGTGGCCGGCGCTGGCCCTCTACGCCGCGGGGATCGTCTGGACGCTGGGCTACGACACCATCTACGCCCACCAGGACAAGGAGGACGACGCGCGAATCGGCGTAAAGTCCACCGCCCTGCGGCTGGGCGACCAGAGCAAGATCTGGATCTACGGCTTCTACACGCTGACCTTCGTGGGGATCGGCATCGCCGGGCGTCTGGCCGGGCTGGGCGGGCTGTTCCTGCCGCTGCTCTCGCTGGCCGCGCTGCAACTGTCCTGGCAGGTGGCGACCTGGAACCCCGACGATCAGACGGATTGCCTGAAGAAGTTCAAGTCGAACCGCTGGTTCGGCTGGCTGGTGCTGGCGGCCTTCCTGGCCGGAAAGATCTAGGCGGCCGGGGACTTGGAGGGAGCTTAGCGCGTCAGCTCGGCGACGGTGCTGTCGGCGGAGCCCGGCTTGCGCGGCGGCAGGACCGCACGGACGCCCTCGGTAGAGGCCACCATCTCGACACTCTTCCGGGAAGCCGGCAGGGTCGGCTTGCGGGCCGGCAGCACGGCAGCGGTCTGGAGCGGCGGAACCGTCTTCGCGGCGGCGCCCTTGCCGGAGAGGGTGAGGGACGCGGTCAACACCTGCGGCTTGCGGCCCGGAACGGCAACGGCCTGCCCCTTCAGCGAGGCCTCCATCAGGCGCGGCCCGGCGGCGGGCTTGGGCGTGGCGCGGCCCTGCGGAGCCACGGCGAAGGTGCTGCCGATGCCGGCACCCCGGGCGTCGGCCTGACGGATCTCCGCCTCCTCGCCCTCCGGCAGGATGAAGCCATAGGTGGTGTAGACGCGCAGGCCGAGCTGGTCCGACGGCTCGTGCCAGACGCGGACGGCGGACCAATCGTTGCGCGGCGACACGTCGACCACACGCATGTTGCGGCGCAGACCGCGGCCGTCGAGCCAGGAGTGATCGACCTCGATGGTGCGGCGGTCGACAATGTGGCTGACCAGGGAAACGTGGCCGCGGCCCAGCCGCTGCGACCGCTTGAAGACGAGGACGGAGCCTAGGGTCGGACGCTGGTCGCGCTCATATTGTTGATTGGCGGCGGTGTTCCACCACGTCCAGGCATCGCCCCGGATGTCGAAATCCGATATGGAGCGCACCGTGCGGACGCAATCCCCGTCCTGGGCCTGGGCTTTGGATATGACAAACGGGCTGAGAGCGATGAACGCCGCGAACGATGCGCAGAGTGCAATCCCTTTCGACCGCATATCAACCCCATGACCTTTGTTTTTCTCCTTTCGAACGGGTAACACGGGACAGCAGGTGTGTCTACTCCGTTTGAATTATGTAACCAAAACCGGTTGTGGATAGATCATCCACGCCCGCGCAGCCCCCGCCGGGAGTCCAGTTATGAACAACTTTTCTCAAATCGACTTCATCCGTTCCAACACGGTCGTAACACGGACTCCTTTGCTGCCCGAGATCGCGCTGCATCTGGCGACGGAAATCACACCGCTGTGGGAAGCTACCGAGGATTCTTTGAAAGAGTCCAATGTACCGCCGCCCTATTGGGCCTTTGCTTGGCCGGGCGGTCAGGCGGTGGCGCGGCTCGTGCTCGACCGGCCGGAGCTGGTGGCGGGCAAGTCGGTGCTGGATTTCGCCGCCGGCACTGGGCTGGTCGGCATCGCCGCGATGATGGCCGGGGCGGCGCGCGTGCAGTCCTGCGACATCGACCGCTTCGCCCTGGCCGCCATCGCCCTGAACGCCGAGTCCAACGGAGTCGATGTGAAGGCGGTCAGCGCCGATCTGGTGGACCGCCCCCTGCCCGGCATCGACGTCGTTCTGGCGGGCGACGTCTGCTACGAGAAGCCGATGGCCGACCGGGTGACCGCCTGGCTGCGCGGAATCGCCGCAACCGGCACGCTGGTCCTGCTGGGCGATCCGGGCCGCGCCTATGTCCCGCTCAGCGGAATCGAGCGGGTCGCGCAGTACAGCGTCCCGACCTCCCTGGAACTGGAGGACCGCGAGATGCGCGAAACGGTGATCTGGCGCCTGCTGCCGGAGGCCTGAGCATGACCACGACCGCCCCGCGCAAGGGCGCCACCCGGATGGCCGACATCCCGCCGGAGGTGCTGGCCGACCTGAACGCGGGCCGACGCGAGACCGCCACGCTGGCCGAATCGCTCGCCATCGATTTCACCATCCTGCTCGCCGCCGCCGTTCCGGAAGCCGCGGGCGCCGTGTCCTTCGACCCGAAGGAGGGCGTGACCCGGCGCATGGCGGCGGCGGGAAGCGCGGCCGTCGAGCGCCTGGGCCTGGGAGCCGTGGAGCGGCTGGCTGCCCACCCATCCGACACGGTGCGCGGCTGGGCCTGCTACGCGTTGGCGGCGGCCCCCGGCCTGACTTTGGCGGAGCGGCTGGAGCGCATCCGCCCGCTCGCCGACGACCCGCATTTCGGCGTGCGCGAATGGGCGTGGCTGGCGCTGCGCCCGCACATCGCCGCCGCCATCGACGAGGCGCTGGCTCTCCTCACGCCGTGGACCGCCGAGCCGTCGGAGCGGCTGCGCCGCTTCGCCAGCGAGGCCACCCGGCCCCGCGGCGTCTGGTGCGGCCACATCGGCGCGCTGAAGACCGACCCGGCGCGCGGCCTGCCGGTCCTCGACCCGCTGCGGGCGGACGGCGCGCGTTACGTCCAGGACTCGGTCGCCAACTGGCTGAACGACGCGGCGAAGAGCCAGCCCGGCTGGGTACAGTCCCTCTGCGCCCGCTGGGAGACGGACAGTCCCGCCCCGGACGCCACCCGCTGCATCGTCCGCCGCGCCCTGCGCAGCGTGAAGGAACCCGCGTGAGGCGGCACCTCACCCCTTGACGCGGCGCTCTCCAGGCCGATGCTAAGCGCCCCTACCCCTTGATCCGCCCCCATCGCATCCGAACGGACCCTCGACCATGCCCTACACCTCGTTGCGCGACTTCATCGACCGGCTGGAGAAGGCCGGGCGGCTGGTGGTGGTCCGGGAGCCGGTGTCCACGGCGCTGGAGATGACCGAGATCCAAACCCGCCTGCTCGCCGAAGGCGGCCCGGCGGTGCTGTTCGAGAACGTCATCAAGGCCGACGGCACCCGCTCGGAGATGCCGGTGCTGGTCAACCTGTTCGGCACGGTGGAGCGCGTCGCCTGGGGCATGGACCGTGAGCCGCATGAGTTGCGCGGCGTCGGCGAGACGCTGGCCTTCCTGAAGCAGCCGGAGCCGCCGGGCGGCTTCCGCGAGGCGATGGAGCTGATCCCGCTCGCCAAGACCGTGCTGTCGATGAAGCCGAAGACCGTCGGCTCCGCCCCCTGCCAGGAGGTGGTGCTGACCGGCGACCAGATCGACCTCAGCCGCCTGCCGGTGCAGAGCTGCTGGCCGGGCGAGCCGGCGCCGCTGATCACCTGGCCGCTGGTCGTCACCAAGGGGCCAACGGCCAAGCGCGAGGACGACTTCAACCTCGGCATCTACCGGATGCAGGTGCTGGGGAAGAACAAGACGATCATGCGCTGGCTGAAGCACCGCGGCGGCGCGCAGCACCATCACCGCTGGGCCGCCCACCAGAACAAATTGGGCGGCAAGCGCGAGCCGCTGCCCTGCGCGGTGGTCCTCGGCGCCGATCCCGGCACCATCCTGGCCGCCGTCACGCCGGTGCCGGACACGCTGTCGGAATACCAGTTCGCCGGGCTGCTGCGCGGCAAGAAGGTCGAGCTGGTGGACTGCAAGACCGTGCCGCTGAAGGTACCCGCCCAGGCCGAGATCATCCTGGAAGGCCATGTCAGCCTGGACGAATACGCCGACGAGGGGCCCTACGGCGACCACACCGGCTATTACAACTCGGTCGAGCCCTTCCCGGTCTTCACCGTCACGGCGATGACCATGCGGCGCAATCCGATCTACCTGTCCACCTTCACCGGCCGCCCACCCGACGAGCCGTCGGTGCTGGGCGAGGCGCTGAACGAGGTCTTCATCCCCCTGCTGACCCAGCAATTTCCGGAGATCGTGGATTTCTGGCTGCCGCCGGAAGGCTGCTCCTACCGGATCGCTGTGGTCAGCATGAAGAAGGCCTATCCCGGCCACGCCAAGCGGGTGATGATGGGCGTCTGGTCCTTCCTGCGCCAGTTCATGTACACGAAATGGGTGATCGTCGTGGACGACGATATCGACGCGCGAAACTGGAAGGACGTGATGTGGGCGATGAGCACCCGCATGGACCCGGCCCGCGACATCACCGTGATCGAGGGCACCCCCATCGACTATCTGGACTTCGCCAGCCCCGAGTCGGGCCTGGGCGGCAAGGTCGGGCTGGACGCCACCAACAAGTGGCCGCCGGAGACCAAGCGCGAGTGGGGCCAGAAGATCCGCATGGACCAGGGCGTGGTCGACGAGGTGTCGCGCAAATGGGCGTCCTACGGTCTTCCGGGCAGCGGGACCCCGATCTGGAAGTGAGGCGTTAAGGGACGTCCCGCCTTTTCCAAGGAGTCCCGCCATGCCCAGCGACGCCGCCCATCCCCTCGCCAGCCCCATCGCCACCGTCCGCCTGATCTTCAGCGACGGCGGCGAAACCGCCGGGGACCTGTCGGTGGCCGAACGGGCGGGAAGCAACCTGTTCGTGGCGTCGGACGAGGGCGCTCAGGTCGTCCATTTGGCGGCCGAGGAAGGCGGCACCGTCTACCGACAGGACGCCGTCTTTTCCTTGGCGGACTTCCTTGCCCTGCCGGAGACCGAACCGGGCAAGGACGAGGCGGACATCGAGGGCATGGCCATCGCCGACGGCTGGCTGTGGGTCACCGGCTCCCACGCGCTGGCCCGCAAGAAGCCGGAGCGCGAGGAGAACAGCGCCGAGACGGCGCTGGAGCGGCTGACCGAGGTGCGTTGCGACCCCAACCGCTTCCTGCTCGGCCGCATCCCCCTGGTCACCGAGGCGGACGGGCGCCTCACCCCGGTCCGCCGCGACGGGAAGCGGACGGCCGGTTGCCTGAAGTTCCGCAAGGGCGGCAACGCGCTGACCAAGGCGCTGGCGGAGGACGAGCATCTGGCCCGCTTCGTCGCGGTTCCCGCCAAGGAGAACGGCTTCGACGTGGAGGGGCTGGCCGCCCATGGCGACCGGGTCTGGCTGGGGCTGCGCGGTCCGGTGCTGCGCGGCTGGGCCTGCATCCTGGAACTGGCGGTGGAGGACCATCCGGACGTCGAGGAACGCCTGCGGCTGCGCCCACTCGGGCCGAACGGCGAGAAGTACCGCAAGCATTTCGTCGATCTGGACGGGCTGGGCATCCGCGAACTGACCTTCGACGGTGAGGATCTGGTGATCCTGGCCGGGCCGACCATGGATCTCGACGGTCCCGTCGCCGTGTGGCGCTGGACCGACGCCCTGTCCGTCACCCACGAAACCGTCATCCCGCGCGACCGGCTGGTTCCTCTGCTGAACCTCCCGTACGGCAAGGGCGACGACCACGCGGAGGGCATCGCCTGCGTCCGCCGCGACGGCGCCCCGCCCGCCCTTCTGGTGGTCTATGACAGCCCGTCCAAGGCCCGCCTTCACGACGCCGGGACCACCGCCGACCTGTTCACCCTGCCCTCCCGCTACGATCCGGCCAACGCCTTCCGGGCGTGAGCTTTTGTTCTCGATCACACAACAATAATTGTATGATTGAGCGGATTATCCCAACTGCGGGCATCGCTATTCTTGGCCTCAGACGACAACGGCCCCGACGCGGGGCACACGCTGAGACAAGGAGACCACGCCATGAACCCCAACACCGCCGCCATCGACAACCGCACCGCCCCCTACGCCGCCTTCCTGATGCGCGTCAGCCTGGGCCTTCTGTTCATCGCCCATGGCCTGATCCTGAAGGTCTTTACCTTCGGCATCGCGGGCACGGTCGGTTACTTCGAGAGCCTCGGCTACCCCGGCCTCTTCGCCTATCTGGTGATCCTCGGCGAGATCGGCGGCGGCCTGCTGCTGGTGGCCGGTGTCTTCACCCGCTGGATTTCGCTGGCCCTGCTGCCGATCATGATCGGCGCGACGCTCCAGCACACCGGCAACGGCTGGGTCTTCTCGGCCCAGGGCGGCGGCTGGGAGTTCCCGGTGTTCTGGACGGTGCTGCTCGGCGTGCAGGCCCTGCTGGGCGACGGCGCCTTCGCCCTGAAGCTGCCGACCGCCGGCCGCAACACCCTTCAGAGCCGGCTGGCCTGACCCTGAAGCGAGCATGACGAGCGGCGCGCGGGCGGGCACCAGCCCCCGCGCGCCGCCGCATTTGTGCGGCGAGCGGACCGGACCTGAGGCGATATGCCCCTTCCTCTTCTTCTCCGGGCTCCCATTTGCTAGACAAGCCGGAGACCTAGCGGAGACCGTAATGCCCGTTTCGACCACCTCGCAACCTGACGTGCTGGCCCTGCTGGACGATCTGATCCGCAAGGCGAAGGGCGCCGGGGCCGACTCCGCCGACGCCGTGCTGTTCGACAGCGCCTCCCTGTCGCTGAGCCAGCGTTTCGGCAAGACGGAGAAGCTGGAGCGGTCCGAGTCGGGCGATCTGGGACTGCGCGTCTTCATCGGCAAGCGGCAGGCCATCGTCTCCTCCACCGACCGCAGCGCCAAGGCGCTGGACGAGCTGGTGGAGCGCGCCGTCGCCATGGCCCGCGTGGTGCCGGAGGACCCCTTCTGCGGCCTCGCCGACCCGGAGCAGATCTACACCACCCTCCCCGACCTCGACGTGTGCGACCCGTCGGAGCCCTCGGCGGAGCTTTTGATCGAACGCGCCCGCATCGCCGAGGAGGCCGCGCTGGCGGTCGAGGGCGTCACCAACTCCGAAGGCGCCGATGCGGGGTGGAGCCGCTCCACCATCGCCATTGCCGCGTCCAACGGCTTCACCGGCAGTTACGGGGTGTCGCGGCAGTCGCTCTCCGCCTCGGTGCTCGCCGGGACGGGCACGGGGATGGAACGCGACTACGACTATGACAGCAAGGTCTACGGCTCCGACCTGCGCGACCCGGCGTCGATCGGGCGCGAGGCCGGCGAACGCGCCATCCGCCGTCTGAACCCGCGCCGGGTCAAGAGCTGCAAGGTGCCGGTGGTGTTCGATCCGCGCGTTTCCCGCGGACTGCTTGGCCACCTGACCGGCTCGATCAGCGGGCCGAGCATCGCGCGGGGCACCAGCTTCCTCAAGGACAAGATGGGGCAGCGGATCTTCGCCGCCGGCATCACCATCGTGGACGACCCGCATGTGAAGCGCGGCCTGCGCTCCCGCCCCTTCGACGCGGAGGGCATCGCCACCACCCGCCGCAACCTGATCGAGGACGGACACCTGACCACGTGGCTGCTCGACCTGCGCTCGGCCCGCCAGCTCGGCCTGTCGACCACCGGCCACGCGGCGCGCGGCACCTCCGGCCCGCCGGGTCCGGCCCCGGCCAACGTCTACATGGCCCCTGGAACCAAGAGCCGCGACGAGCTGCTGGCCGAGATCCCCAACGGCTTCTACGTGACGGAGCTGATGGGCACCGGCGTCAACGGGGTGACCGGCGACTACAGCCGGGGTGCGGCCGGCTATTGGATCGAGAACGGCCAGATCGCCTATCCGGTCACCGAACTGACCATCGCCGGCAATCTGAAGGAGATGTTCCTGAACCTGGAGCCCGCCAGCGACCTGGAACTGCGCTTCGGCATGGACGCCCCGACCATCCGCATCGACGGGCTGACCATCGCCGGCCTGTGATCGCAACGGGAGGCGCCGCAAGGCGCCTCCTCTTCCTGTCAGCGGACCCCCTGTTAACGAACCACGCCGCGGACGATGTCGGCGATGGTGCCGTGGACCGCGTCCAGGATCAGCATGTCCGCGCCGGCCAGGATGCACTCCCAGCCGTTCATGCACACCGGCACCCGCTGGCGCAGATCGACGGGCGCCACCTTTTTGGCGATGCCCGGCGGCAGCGGCTGGCCGCGCGCCAGCTTCTTCGCGATCCCCGGCGGCAGGGCCGTCACCCCGACCGGATGGGCGACGAAATAGTCCCGGATGATCGTCACCTCGCCGCGGGACACCGACCCTCCTGAGGCGCGCCCTTTGGAGTCGTGCCCCCGGGTTTCGTAAGACGGCCCACCCTGCGGCTTGCCATGCCCTCCGCCGGGACCACCGGCCCAGTCGGGCTTGTCCGCCAGCGCTGGGCCGGTGGCCGGACTGGCCATGGACAGCACCGCCAGAAGCGCCAGCGCGACACGCCCACTCCGGCGCCGCCTCCGATCCTTACTCATGATCCGCATTCCCCTGCCTGCCGAAGGTGAGCCACCAGCGCACCCCGCGGCCCTACCCCCATCGGATTAGCCTCAAGCTCCGCCGCTGGCCTGTGGCAAGGGCAGGATATCAGACCGTCACGCTCATCGGTCCGCCGGCGCCGCGAACCGACAGGTTGGGCAGGAAATCCCGGAACAGCGACAGGCTCTTCAGGTCGGACACGTATCCCGTGCCCTCCCCTCCCATCGTCTTTCCACCGATGCTCTTCATCACGTCGGCGGTCTGCGCGTCCTGGGCCTCCAGCGCGTCCTTCAGCACCGAGGCGAGCGCACTGCCGTTGCCCAGCCGCTCCATCGGCGCACCGGTTTCCTTCGTCGTTTTCTCGTAGCTGTACTGGAGTGCCGCCCGCTGCACCGACCAGTTGACCGACTCCTTTTCCTCCTGACTGGCCTCGTCAAGGAACTTCACCCCGGCGCGGTAGGCGGCGGCCTTGTCGGTGCCGAGGGGGTCGGCGGCGTCCATCGCCTGCTTCTGCTGGCGGGCCATGACGGACTGTGCCGCCTGCTGCTCGTTCTTGGAGAAGGTTCCGTCCTTGTTGCTGGCGATGGCGTGGAGGCTGCGCCGGTCGAAGCCGCCGAACAGCCGCTCCACGTCCTTTCCGGTGGGGTCGGAGTAGTTCACCCCCTTGCCTTCCTTCGCCATGGCCGTGTAGGTGGCATCCAGCGAGTCGCGGGCGTCCTGCACGACCTTCGCAAAGCCCTGGAGCCCCGGGGTCTGGCTGGTGGTCAGCACCGTGGTGGGCGGCGGCGGCAGGCCGGCGGCCTCCGCCTCCTCCTTGGCGGAGGGCTCGAGGTCTTTGCCCCCTGGGCGGCTCTTGTCGACCTCACCGCGCCCGATGCCGGGAATGTCCACGTCCGCGGCGTACTGCGCGAGACCATTCGCCCAGAGCTTCCCCTCAAAGCCCAGGTCATGCATTAGAGCCCTTTCAGGGGTTACCGATTCAGAAGGAGTTTACGGCAACTGGGCTGCGTGATTCACCGTCCTCGACGGA
>NZ_JAUQTX010000057.1:0-29702 GCF_059803775.1 Azospirillum sp. UFLA03-27
GCGTATAATCGTCGGCAGCGTCAGATGTGTATAAGAGACAGGTCCGGGAGCTGGCGTAGCGCTTCCACAGCGACAGGGGGATGCAATCGGAAATGTGAATAAAAAGGCCTAGCCTGCATTGCGGCTAAGCCTTTGAAATCGCTGGCGGACCCGAATGGATTCGAACCATCGGCCTCTGCCTTCGGAGGATTGATAATACTTCATTTTTACTTCGGGTGTGTTTTGTCACTACATACTGTTCCCAAATGAATTCCGAAATCTATTAGCATTTTATCTTGCCACTATACTTGGGTTTCGACCGTATTCTGCAAGACTTTGCGGAATTGATTTTTCCAGGAAATAAGTGAATTTTCAGTGGTTTAGTGGGCAATTCGGCATTGTTGCTCCATCGCAGCCGCGAAGTTAAACCAAAGAAGTAACTGGGCAAGCTCGCGAGCCAACCCTGAGATTAGAACGCGATAGCGTTGAGCGTCGCGGCATAATTAGCTCCCGATTCAGCCTCTTGGGGTTGTGCGCCCTGCCGTGATACAACAGCGCGCCGGAGCGGCTTTTGGTATCATTCCTTCCAGCGTCCTTCTCCCTTTTTCCATGAGGCCAACATATGACCGCCCCCCACACCATGAACTACGACGAGCTGGCTACTGCCTGTGCTGATCCTGAGAAGAACAAAGCCGCCTTTTCCGACATCATGGTCGATGTTCTTCCTGTGATCGAAAACGCGCTTGCCGCTGGGACCTTTTCACTGGACACCGTGCAGTCCGCGCTAACGCTGATAGAAAACCGGCTGGCCCAGCACCCTGGGCTAAATGAAGACCCTGTCCTGAAGCGCGGGATGGCTAACATCTCAGCGAAACTGAGCCGGCTACAAGAAGCCGAGTCGGGCGCACTTGGGAGGGCTTCGGCTCCGTAATTGGGGCACCGGCTTGACGGCCCACTGGTGATCGTCTGCTTGGCCCTGGTGGCGGGCTACATAGCCCGCGATCTGGGCGAGCGCGCATGTCAGTCTGCGGCAGTCTCACGGGAGAAGATAGCAGACACGACCGCGAGGCAAATCGCCCGGACATCTTGTAAGAACTCTCAGCGTTAGAACGAGAACTAAGGGGCAAGAAAATGCTTTTCCCAAATGAATATGGACAGATGATCGTAGCCATAGGGCGACAAACGGGAAATCAGGTAAAATTACTCGGATCTGCCTTTGCTGTTGCCCGCAACAAGCTCGCCACCACCGCGCACGTCGCCACCCATTCCGACGTTAACCTTGTTGCGTTAGTTTCAAAGGCTGTATCGTTAAACGACTACCAAGATACAACTGACCAATCGGCAGCGCCAATACCTGTGAAGTTGGCAGCTTTTGATCCGATCCGCGACATCGCAATTCTTGAGTTTGATGGAGATGCGCGTTTTCCATACATTATGTCCGGTGCCGATAGTGCCCCGACTGGATATCCTGTTACCACCCTAGGCTTTCCGCATTGTGACACCGGACGAATGGTGCTTACCCGTCAAGATGCCATAGTGGGAGCTCGCATCCTACTTGGAGCGAACGGCGTTAAGACAAAGCATATCGTATTGAACACACAAGCTCGGCCTGGACAATCTGGCAGCCCGGTGTTTACCCGGGACGGGAGGCAAATCGTCGCCATGCTGGTCGGTAGTTATGCTCCTGCTGTTGATAGCATCGTTGTTGCCGGCGTTGATCCGCACACACTTCACCAAACAACACACGCTATTTCGGCGGAATACATAAGAGGTATGCTCACATGACTGTTTTCGTTGACGGCAGCCGTCCTGAAGATTGGATCAAAACACTCCCTCCGTACCAAGGTTCAGCAGTTAGCGCACTGCTCGAAGGTGGGAAGGGGTTTGATGAAGCTGCAGCAATCTGGCTTGGACGAGCAGGCGCGGACAGTACTTTCCCTTTTGGAGCCGAAGTGGGGCGGCAAACCCTCCCCGATGCCGTAAAAAGTGAGTTTGCCAAGTTTATTTGTGATGACCAAGCATATTCAAATGTTAAGGAAAGCATCAAGGAAATGTGGGCCAGCAAAAAGACAGCCGTAGTGGCAAGCATTTCAGCAGCCATCGGAAGTGTCCTCGGCCTCACTGCAGTTGCCATTCTACCGGCCATTGCCCTCCTGCTTGCTTTTGTTGCACAGTTTGGACGCAATGTATGGTGCAAGATGGCAAGCTGCGGATAAGGTGATGAGACCGATTCTGCTCTCAAAATGCGTGCGCCCAACTTACAAACAAACGAAACAGGGAGGGCGAAAGCCCTCCCTTTTCTAACAGCAGGGTGCCCAGCAGT
The DNA here is from genome assembly GCF_059803775.1 of Azospirillum sp. UFLA03-27. Lineage (NCBI taxonomy): Bacteria > Pseudomonadati > Pseudomonadota > Alphaproteobacteria > Rhodospirillales > Azospirillaceae > Azospirillum > Azospirillum sp. UFLA03-27. Next base: position 2,303 of record NZ_JAUQTX010000057.1, read on the forward strand.
TTTTGAGGCTGCGGCCCCAGTTCTCAGAGCGTCACATTAAACTTGACCGAGCTCCGAATTTGCACTCTTCAAGCTCATATGTACGGGTGCTCATTTTAGGGTATCCATTAGCTGAAGAAAAAATCCGATACCAATCAGCAAAAACCCTGCAACATTGAAATACCAGTTTGCGGCATATTTATCTTGCGGTGCATTCTTCACCTGGGAAGATATAAACCCTATGAAACGGTAAATTGGGCGACACAACGCTGGTGCGAACAAAGACACCAATCCAGCCAAAATATCCCACATCACAAAGTGGAGCAATCCTCCATTGAGCCAAAAAATTAGCCCCGTTGCAGTCAATGCCAAGCCTATTATTTGTAGAGTAAAAAGTAAAGCACCTATCACATAGAGAAATCCCCTTTCTTTGCCGGACGCCATGATCTCAAAATTGACGAATCGATACAAGGCAGAACCGATCCTCTCCTGCACGTCTTCGCGAATGACCGTCGCGAGTAGCAAGTACACAGCGCCCAAAAATGCAATAACCAGCCCAATCCCGGTGGACATTGAGCCTTCCTTAAACGTTTGAATGTGGCTCCCACCCGCCCACACTAGGAGAGCCACAACGATGCTTTGCACAAGAGCAATAGTAAAGTATCCAGTAAGTCGCATTTCAGGTGTGCCTCCGCATTCGACGCGGAATTTTTTAGCGAACCTTGAGTTATTATTCAACCCCTAAGTGGTTCTGTAAAGTCGGAGTCGCAGTATGCTGGGTTTTGCGGACCGTCACTCTCCGCTTCCTGGCGCACCCACATGGCGGGAGCAGCTGCCGACCAACAGCCGATTTGCGCATCGAACTACGGGTTTCCCACGCGTTCGTAGTTCAGCAGAACTTCACTCTCCTTGGGTCGTAATCTCGCCCGAGATAATTGTTCCTATTCACATGCCTGGATTTAAGGATTGCTATGACCGCTGCATCAAGCTCACAGGAAAAACAAAAAAGGGAGAGCAAACGCTCTCCCTTTCGCCATATGGCGCACCCGACAGGATTCGAACCTGTGACCTACGCCTTCGGAGGGCGTCGCGCTATCCAGCTGCGCTACGGGTGCAATCTCGTTTGCCACTAAAGTAACTTTAGACCAGCAAGTCAAGCTGAAGTGTTTAACCTCGCGAGAAATCGCAAATTAACCTTCGTTAATCTCCTGCCAAATCAACTAGTTACCCCGATGAATCCCGCTCCTTCGGAGGGCAGCGCTCTATCCAGCTGAGCTACGGGTCCATCATCAGCGGAGGCGCACCATAGCGAAAAGCCTCGGCCAGTGCAAACACTCCTTTCGACATTTTTTCACACCCCGCCGGGGCCGCCCATCCGTGCTTATTTCGCGGCCAGGAGGCTGCGGTTGCGGTCGGCGCCGCTCGCCAGGGGCTGCTTGGGGTTCTCGATCCAGGTGGCGATGTCGTTGACCACCACCTGACCCTTCAGGTCGCGCAGCAGCATGTGCCAGCCGTCGGGATAGACCGCCACCACATGCCGCCCGCCGGATTCGAACTCCTCGACCGCCCGGTTGACGGGGGTCTTCGGCAGCACCTCCTCATGGGCGCCGTAGAGCACCAGGGAAGGCACCGACAAATGCCCGCAGGCGGCCAGGGCCGTGCCCATCAGGTCGGTCAGCCCCTCCAGCGCATCGACGCGGGAGCCCTTGATGACCAGCGGGTCGCGGCCGAGCGCGCGCAGCATCTCGATGTTGTCGGACGCCTGGATCTTCAGATCCTTCGGCGGGTGCACCACCATCCCCGGAACCGTGTTGTAACTGAGCCACAGCAGCGCCCGCGGGAAGAAGCCCATCGCGTCGCGGCCCCAGACGGCAGGAGCGACCAGAATCGTGCCGTTCACGTCGGGCGGAGCCGCGCTGGTCATGGCCGTCAGCACCACGGCACCGCCCATGCTTTCGCCCATCAGATAGACCGGCAGGCCAGGGTGGCGGGCGTGGATCTGCGAGACGGCCGCCTTGAGGTCGGCTACCAGCGTGTCGGTCCCCGGCCAGATGCCGGTGTTCCGCGTCGCGCCGAAGCCGCGCTGGTCGTAGGCGTAGACGGCGATCCCCCTTGCGGCAAGGCTGCGCCCGGCCCCGTCGAAGGCGTTGGAATAGTCGTTGTAGCCGTGCAGGGCCAGCACCACCGCGCGAGACGTTCCATCCTCGGGCAGCCAGCGGCGCAGCGGCAGTTCGAAGCCGTCGGCGGCGATCAGGGCGCGGTCTGTCAGGGCCGGCTGGGTCACGGGGAGGCCCATCGGCTGGTAGGCCGCGGTGCAGCCGGACAGCAGAAGGCCGATCCCGACGATCAGTTTCGCCATCCGGCCGGCCGCCCTACGCCGCATCGTGCGCGATCTCCTTGCGGGCGTGCGCGCCGCCGGTCAGCTGCAGGAAGATGTCCTCCAGGTCCGACTCCTCGGTACTCAGATCGACCACCCCCAGCCCGGCGCTTGCCAGGGCGGCGAGAATGCCGTCCACCCGCTGGCGGCTCGGCTGGTAGCGGACGATCAGGCGCCGCGGCTCAGCCAGTTCGGCGGTGAAGGCGGACAGTTCCGCCGGCACGGCGTCCAAGTTGCGGTCCACCAGAACGGTCAGCGCCTTGGCGTCCACCCGGCGGAGCAGCGTCGCCGTCGGCTCGCAGGCCACCACCGTGCCATGGTTGATGATGGCGATGGAGTCGCACAGCTCCTGCGCCTCCTCCAGATAATGGGTGGTCAGCAGCACCGTCGAGCCCTCGCGGTTCAGCTTGCGCACATGCTCCCACAACTGGATGCGCAGTTCCACGTCCACGCCGGCGGTCGGCTCGTCCAGCACCAGGACGGGCGGGGTGTGCACCATCGCCTTCGCCACCATCAGACGCCGCTTCATGCCCCCCGACAGCGACCGGGCGTAGGCGTCGGCCTTGTCACGCAAGCCCACGGCCTCCAGAAGCTCTTCGGTCCGGCGCTCGGCCTTGGGCACGCCGTAGAGGCCGGCCTGAAGCTCCAGCATTTCCCGCGGAGTGAAAAAAGGGTCCATGTTCAGTTCCTGGGGGACCACGCCGATCGACGCCCGCGCTTGGCGCGGATGGGCGTCGATGTCGGTTCCCCAGATCGACACCGTGCCGCCGGTCTTGTTGACCAGACCCGCCATGATGTTGATGAGCGTGGACTTGCCCGCCCCGTTCGGCCCCAGAAGCCCGAACACCGCCCCGCGCGGAATCGCCAGGTCTATGCCCTTAAGAGCTTGTTTCGGGCCGGCCTTTCCGGAGGCCTGGTAGGTCTTGGTGAGGCCGCGCACCTCCACGGCGTATGCGGGGACGGCGTGGGCGGGCAAGGTGGCGGTGGGCAGGGCGGCGGCGTTCAGCGGGTCGTGGGCAACCATGGAATCGAAAGGGCCTTTCCGGTCGTGCCCCTGGTCCGAATCCCCGAGGGCGATCACTGTCCAATCACTTGATCCGTCCGGCGCGTTGGGTATGATCCGACCCCGCGCGCGTGCCTCATTCGGTGGGCATCTTAACGATGGCGTTAACGCGCGTGTGTGTCAAAGCGGAGGATGTCTGCCATGCAGCCAATTGAAACGATTGAAGTCGAAACCCTGACCGTCGGGTGTGACGGCGGCGGCGGCGCGCTCGGCCACCCGCTTGTCTATCTGACGCTGAGCGCCGAGGGGAAGGTCGAATGCCCCTACTGTTCGCGTCACTTCGTCCTGAAGGAAGGCGCCAAGACGGGCACGCACGGGCACTGACCCCGGCGGCGCCTCTTACAGGGCGGAAATGCCACGCGCAGCAAGGGCCGGAGCGATCCGGCCCTTTTTGTTTGCCGATGGTCCGAACCGGTGATTCAGGCCGATTCTGTGGCCTTTCCGCCACCCGGCGCTGTGGCGATGCAACGTCCAGGCGGGATGGGTCATATGCCTCTTTTATTGCAATTGTGAAAAATATAAAACGAACCGCCTTGACGCGCGTCGCGATCCGCCTTCTACTTTTTTGCGGCGCAAAAGAGGCGTCCATCGCAATTGCCCGCTCAGGTCCTCCGCATGCTTTTTCCTGAGGCCAACGCTCTCGCGCCAGATGAGGCCCGGTCCATGAGCCAAGAGACGGAAGAGCAATACAGAAGTATTTTCGAGAACGCGGTCGAAGGTATTTACCAGACCACGGTGGACGGGCGTTATCTGCGGGTCAACCCGGCGCTGGCGCGGATCTACGGCTACCGGTCGCCGGCCGACCTGATCGACAACCTAACGGACATCGCCGGCCAGCTCTACGTCGACCCCGGCAAGCGCGAGGCCTTCGCCCGCCTGATGGCCGAGCGCGATGTGGTGCAGAGCTTCGAGGCGCGGGTCTTCCGCAACGACGGTTCGATCATCTGGATCTCGGAGAACGCGCGCTGCGTGCGCGATCCGCAGGGCCGCATCCGCTACTACGAAGGCACCGTCCAGGACATCACCGAGCGCAAGCAGCACGAGGAGAAGATCCGGCTGCTCGCCACCGTCTTCGACAGCGTGGCCGACGGCATCCTGATCGTGGACCCCGACCTGTCGGTGCAGGCGGTCAACCCGGCCTACGAGGTGATGACCGACTTCCAGCGCGAGGAGCTTCTCCACCGCCCGCTGGTGATCTTCGCCCCCGGCTCGCACGAGCGCGCCTTCATCGAGGACATCTGGCGCACCGCCCGCACCGAAGGGCGCTGGCAGGGCGAGGTGACCAGCTTCCGCCATTCCGGCGACGCCTTCGCGGCCTCGCTGTCGGTCACGGCGGTGCGCGCGCCGGGCGGGGCGATGGAGCATTACGTGCTGACGCTCGCCGATATCAGCCAGCGCAAGGACCAGGAACACCAGATCCGCTACCAGGCCAGCTTCGACCGGCTGACCGACCTGCCCAACCGCTGGCTGGTCTGCGAGCGGCTGGAGGAGGCCATCGTGCGCGCCCAGCGCATGCGCACCAAGGTCGCCGTGGCCTTCCTCGACCTCAACCGCTTCAAGCAGGTCAACGACACGTTGGGCCACCACGCCGGCGACGACCTGCTGAAGCTGGTGGCCAAGCGGCTGCGCAACTGCACCCGCGTGTCCGACACGGTGGGCCGGCTGGGCGGCGACGAGTTCCTGATCGTGGCCCCCGACGCGGTGGACCGAGCCGCCGGCGCCCGGCTGGTCGAGAAGATCCTCTATTCGATGGGCGAGCCCTTCGCCGTCCACAACCAGGAACTTTTCTGCGGCGCCTCGATCGGCGTGGCTTTCTTCCCCGACGACGGCGAGACGGCGGACCAGCTCCTGCGCAACGCCGACCTCGCCATGTACCACGCCAAGCGCAACCCGGAATGCAAGTTCGTCTTCTACGAGGCGGGCATGCGGGAGCGCACCGGCTTCACGTTGGGGCTGGAAAGCGACCTGCGCCGCGCCGCCGCCACCGGCGAGGAGTTCGCGCTGCATTTCCAGCCCAAGGTGGACATGCCGCAGCGCGGCTCCCACCGGGTGATCGGGGCGGAGGCGCTGATCCGCTGGCACCATCCGGTCCGCGGCCTCGTCAGCCCGGCGGAGTTCATCCCGCTGGCCGAGGAGACCGGCCTGATCTGGGAAATCGGCGCCTGGACCCTGAAGGAGGCCTGCGCCCGGCTGGCCGGCTGGCTGGCGGCGGGGCTGGACATCGCGTCGGTGTCGGTCAACCTATCGCCGCGCCAGTTCCAAGACGCGCGTCTGGTGACCTTCGTCCGCGACGTGGTGGAGCGCAGCGGCGTGCCGCCGGAGCGGCTGGAGCTGGAGCTGACCGAGGGCGCCATGATCGGCGACATCGAGAAGGCGGTGACCATCCTGCACGGGCTGAAGGGGATCGGCATCCGCCTGTCCATCGACGATTTCGGGACCGGCTATTCCTCGTTGGCCTATCTGAAGCGGTTCCCGATCAACACGCTGAAGATCGACCGCAGCTTCGTCCGCGACATCGTGCAGTCGGCCACCGACCCGGCCATCGTCAACACCATCGTGAATCTGGCCGAGAGCCTGGGCTTCGACACCATCGCCGAGGGAGTGGAGACGGAGGAGCAGGCGGACATGCTGCGCCGCCAGCGCTGCACGCGCATCCAGGGCTTCCTGATCAGCCGCCCGCTGGATGTGGACGCCTTCCAGCGCTTCCTGGTGGAGAACGCTGGGTAGGGCGGCTTCCCGTTGGCGGCCCGGCGGGGATGGGCCGGCGGGAAGCCGCGCCCCGTCAGTTGCCGAGCTTGTTGGTGTCGAGCACGATCATCGCCACGCCGATCTTCTCCTTGCTGGCAGGATCGAGCACGGGAACGCTGACCTCGGTCAGCATGGCGTTCGTCCCGGTGTCCTTCTCCGGGTCGGTCATGTAGAGGTCGGAGCCGCCACTGTAGACCTTCTGCCACTTCGGCTCGTCGCCCTGCCAATAGTCGGAGGTGCCGCCGGTCTGGGCCACGTTCAGGCCGCGGTTGTCCATCAGAAGGATTTCCACGATCCGGCCGTTGCTCTTGTCCGTCACCTCCTTCAGGCGCTTGGTCACGGCGTTGGCGGCGATCTTGTCGTAGGTGGGGTTGGCGGACTTGGCCTTGGCCGCCGCCTTCCAATCGTTGTCCATGGCGTCGATCTTGGCTTGGTCGAGGCCCTTGTTCTGCGCGTTCTGGGCCTTGACGGCGTCGACGACCGCCGGATCGGCGAGCCAGCTCTGGGTCTGCGGGCTCACCGTCTTGCGAACGTTGGCTTCCAGGGCGGGATCGGCGGCGTAGGCCGGCAGCGTGCCGAGCACGGTTAGAAGCGCCGCAGTGGACAGGAGTAGGGAAAAGCGTTTGGACATCGATTCCTCCCATGATTGATCCGCCCACGGGCTGCCTTCGCGGCCTGTGCTCCGTGGGCGCAGAACCATAGGTCCCGCTTCATCCCGCTCGTCAGAGGAATGCGTGAATTATTCCGTGAGACGGAAAATCAGCAATCCTAACCATTGTTGTTCTTGAACGGGTGGCGCTTGGTCGAGGGCAAGGTTCAGCGCTCTCCCTCCGTCTCCGCCGTCTGCCGTGGGCGGCTCTGCGCGTAGTGCAGGGATAGGGCGCGGATCTGCTCCTCCGTCAGGTTGCGGACGGCGGCGCCCATGATCCTGGACAGCGGCGTGTCGCCGTGCGCGTCCTTCTGCCAGAGGCGGAGCTGGTCGGCGATGTAGCTCGCGTGCTGGCCGTCGAGGCGGGGGTAGCGCGGGTCGCGGTCCTCGCCATGGCAGCCGGAGCAGGCCGGAACCCCGGTGGCGCGGTCGCCGGAATCGGCGAGCCGGGCGCCCAACTCCAGCAGGGCCGGATCGGCGTCGGCGGGCGGGGGCGGGTAGGGCGCCGCCGTTTGCCCCGCATAGTGGTCAGCCAGGGTGCGCAGGATCGAATCGTCCAGCCCGGCGGCCACCGGCTGCATGATGCCGCTGTGCCGCCCGCCCTCGGCGTAGGCCTTCAGCGCGTGGAAGAGATACTCGGCGTTCTGGCCGGACAGGCGGGGGAAGGCGGCAATGCTGCCCCCGGGGCCGCCTCCGGCTCCGTCATAGCCGTGGCAGCGGGCGCAATTGTCCAGAACCTCGCGGGCGGAGCCGTCCAGCATTTGCAGATCGGCCAGGGCCGAGCGGTCGCCGTCCGGCGGCGTTTCCCCGAAGGCGAGGCGGCGGTATTCCTCGGCGCTCATGCCGTCCAGCCGACGCAGGAAGGCCGCCACCGCCCAGGGCTCGTCGTCGCGCGCCTGCGCCGGCCAAGCCGGCATGCCGGCGTACTTGATGCCGTTGTAGGTGATCCAATAGAGCTGCTTGTCCGTCCAGTCCCCGGCATGGCCCGGCAGGAAGGGCGGGGTGGGCAGCATGTGGCGCGAGATCGGGTTGCGCCCGACGTCCGGCGCACCGTGGCAGGGGGCGCAGCCGTCCTCGTAATGGCCGGCGCCGCGCCGGATCAGCGCCGGGTCGTCGAGGTCGGGGGGATCGCCCACGAAGGCGGCGTGCGTCTCAATGGAGCTGCGCATCGCCATGCTGAAGAACCAGTGGACCGGTGGCCAGTGCTCCTTGCTGGCGGCGATGCTGTAGAGCCCCGACCAGGCGAACAGGAAGCCCCCCACCGCTTGGGCGCCCAGAACCAGCCCGATGATCGTCAGAACTCTGCGCATGGATGGGACGCTCCGGCTGTTGTGGGTGTTCGTCCCCGAATGAATGCTCCCCTGATGACCGAAGTTCCGGCGGAACCTGCGGCCTTGCCGTGAGTTTAGCCGTGCAACGACGATGCCCGCCGCCGCGGGCCAACGCCGCGAGGGGGGTGCATGGACCGCAGGTCTGGCCGCAGCGAGGGACGCAGACGGAGTTGGCGGGGAGCGGCCCTGGCCGGCGGAATGGGGCTCCTGGCGGCCTGCGAGCGGGGTCCGCAATCCGCGCTCCACCCCGCCGGACGCAACGCCGAGGCGATCCTCGACCTGACGCTGATCCTGGTCGCCGGGGGTGGGGTCATCTTCCTTTTCGTCATGGCGCTGGCGGGTTACGCCGTCATCGCCCGGCCGGAGCGCTTTCCCGGAAGCCGCGCCTGGATCATCGGCGGCGGCCTCGTCTTTCCCATCGTCACGCTGACCGCGCTGCAGGTCTACGAGTTCGCCGTGGCCCGGCAACTGTCGGACACCGGCGGGGTGGAGCCGCTGCGCATCGAGGTCACCGGCTACATGTGGTGGTGGGAAGTCCGCTATCCCGACGTGACGGTGGAGGGCGCCGGGGAGGGGGGTGAGGTGCTGCGCACCGCCAACCGCCTCGTCATCCCGGCCGGGCGCCCGGTGGAGGTGGTGGTGACCGCGGCGGACGTCATCCACAGCTTCTGGGTGCCCAGCCTGGGCGGCAAGATGGACATGATCCCCGGCCACGAGAACCGGCTGATCCTGGTCGGGGAGCGGCCCGGCACCTACCGCGGCCAGTGCGCCGAGTACTGCGGCGCCCAGCACGCGCTGATGGCCTTCGACGTGGTGGTGGAACCGCCCGATCGCTTCGAGGAGTGGCTGGCCGCCGAGCGCCGCCCCGCCGCGGAGCCCGACGGGCCGCAGCGGGCCGCCGGGCGCGACGCCTTCCTGCGCTCCGGCTGCGGGTCCTGCCACACGGTGCGCGGGACGCCGGCCAACGGGGCGGCCGGGCCGGACCTGACCCATGTCGGCGGGCGCGGCGCGCTGGCCGCCGGGACGCTGCCCAACACGCCGGAGGCTCTGGCCGGCTGGATCGCCGGGGCGCAGCACATCAAGCCGGAGAACCGCATGCCGTCCTTCCCGATCCTGGGCGGCGACGATCTGCACGCCATCGCCGTTTGGCTGGAGAGCCTGAAATGACCCCGCCGCTCGACGATGCCACCCTGCCCAACCGCCTGCCGCGTCCGAAGGAGGAGCTGGAGGCGCTGAAGCGCGCCTGGAAACCGACCTCCGGCCTCGGTCTGCTGAAGGAGGTGAACAACAACATCATCGGGGTGCTGTACATCGCCACGGCGCTGCTGTTCTTCGTCATCTCGGGCACGCTGGCGCTGGTCATGCGGACGCAGCTCGCCGTGCCGGAAAACGACGTGCTGGGGCACAGCCTCTACAACCAGTTCTTCACCGTGCACGGCACGGGCATGATGTTCCTGTTCGCTGTGCCCATCGTGGAGGCCATCGGCGTCTTCCTGCTGCCCTCCATGCTGGCGGCGCGCGACCTGCCCTTTCCGCGGCTGTCGGCCTTCGCCTTCTGGGCCTATCTGTTCGGCGGGCTGGCCTTCTTCTGCTCGCTGATCTTCGAGGTGGCGCCGGACGGCGGCTGGTTCATGTACCCGCCGCTGACCAGCATGAAGTTCTCCCCCGGCATCAACGCCGATTTCTGGCTGCTCGGGATCGGCTTCATCGAGATATCGGCCATCGCCGGGGCCATCGAGATCATCGTCGGCATCCTGCGCACCCGCCCTCCCGGCATGACGCTGGACAAGATCCCGGTCTATTGCTGGTCGATGCTGGTCATGGCCGGGATGATCGTCTTCGCCTTCCCGGCGGTGATCATCGCGACCGCGCTGTTGGAGATCGAGCGCGCCTTCGACTGGCCCTTCTTCATCGCGGAGCGGGGCGGCGACCCGCTGCTCTGGCAGCACCTGTTCTGGTTCTTCGGCCATCCGGAGGTCTACATCATCTTCCTGCCAGCGGCGGGGCTGGTGTCGATGATGGTGCCGGCGCTGGCGCAGCGGCCGCTGGTCGGCCACGACTGGGTGGTGGTTGCGCTGGTCGGCACCGGCTTCTTCAGCTTCGGCCTGTGGGTGCACCACATGTTCGCCACCGGCATCCCGCCGCTGAGCCTCAGCTTCTTCTCCGCCGCCAGCATGGCCGTGTCGGTGCCGGCGGGCATCCAGGTCTTCGCCTGGATCGCTACTCTGGGCAAGGGACGGCTGCAATGGACGGTGGCGACGTGGTTCCTGCTGGGCTTCCTGTTCATCTTCGTGGCCGGCGGCCTGACCGGCGTGATGGTGGCGGTGATTCCCTTCGACTGGCAGGCCCATGACAGCTACTTCGTGGTGGCACACCTGCATTACGTGCTGATCGGCGGCATGGTCTTCCCGGTCTTCGCCGGCCTGTATCACTGGTGGCCGACCATGAAGGGCACCATGCTGTCGGAGCGGCTGGGACGCTGGGCCTTCTGGATGATGTTCATCGGCTTCAACGTCGCCTTCTTCCCCATGCATGTCAGCGGCCTGATGGGGATGCCGCGGCGCGTCTACACCTATCCGGGGGATCTCGGCTGGAACGTCCTGAACATGGTCTCGACCGTCGGGGCCTTCGTAATGGCCTTCGGCGTCCTGCTGGTGCTGATCGACATGGCGCGCGACGCCTTCGGCCGGGGCCGCCCGGCGCCGGAGAATCCGTGGAAGGCGGGGACGCTGGAGTGGATTCCGAACGACGACTACGCGACGCGCAGCATCCCGCATGTCCGCTCGCTCTACCCGCTGTGGGACAATCCGAACCTGTCGCGTGAGGTGCAGGAGGGCGCCCATTACCTGCCCGGCGCCCCGACCCGGCGGCGCGAGACCATCGTGACCAGCCCGATCGAGGCCCGGCCGCAGTATCTGATGCCGATGCCCGGCCCGCACTGGAGCCATTTCCTCGCCGGACTGTTCACCGCCGCCCATTTCATCTGTCTGGCGGTGCAGCTCTACTGGGTGTCGCTGGTGCCGGGGGTGCTGGCCATCGCCTCGGTCTTCTGGTGGGTGTGGAGCCTCGACAAGGGGGCCGACCATCCGCCGCAGGACGTCGGCGGCGGATGGCGTGTGCCGGTCTATCTCCAGGGATCGGAGAACCATTCCTGGTGGGGGACGGCGGTCCTGCTGCTGGTCGACGGGACGGCCTTCGCCTGCCTGTGCTTCACCTACGTCTTCCTGTGGACGGTCAGCCCGGATGTCTGGCCGGTGGGCACCGACGCCCTGCCGGGGCTTGGGTGGCTGTTCGGCGAGGCGGGGCTCTGGGTCGTGGCGGCGGGAGCGATGCTGCTGGCGAGCCGCGCCGTGGCCCATAACCGCTCCTGGACGATGCGGGGCGCCCTGCTTGTTGGTCTCCTGCTGATGTTGGCCGCCGCGGTGGCCGAGCCCTACAACCACATCGGCAGCGGCCTCGTGGCGTCGGAGAGCGCCTACGGCGCCATCGTCTACATGCTGGCCTCCTGGCAGGTCTTTCACGTCGTGATCCTGGTCCTGATGACCGGCTTCACGCTGGCGCGCTCCTTCGCCGGGCGGCTGCACGCGCAGCGACGGGTCACCTTCGACAATGTGATGCTGGTGTGGCTCTACACCTGCGGGCAAGGGATCGTGTCCCTCCTGCTGGTGCATCTGTTCCCGCGTCTGGCCGTGTGAGCCCGGAAATTGTGAGGTGGGGCATGGAGAAGACGGCGTTCACCGCGACCTTCACCGGAATGATGTCGGCCTTCCTGATCTGGGCGGCCCATTTCGCGGTGATCTACGGCATCAACGGCCTGATCTGCGCCCGCGCATGGGACAGGGTGGAACTGTACGGCCACCCCGTCGCGGTGGTGCTGATCCTCGGCGCCACGGCGGTCGCCCTGCTGCTGGCTGCGGGCGTGCTGGTGGCGGCGCTGTGGGGCGCCGCTCCGGGCCGGCGGACCAGCGAGGACCCGCGCCGCTTCATCCGTCTGTTCACCGGGCTTGCCGCCGCGGGGTCGCTGGTCGCCATCCTGTGGAACGGGCTTCCTGCCGTGCAGGTGCCGGCCTGCGGTTAGCCCAACCGCCTTATTCCGGGATCAGGCGCCGGTAGAGGTGCCATGTGGCGTGGCCGAGCACCGGCATGACGATCACCAGCCCGACAAAGGCCGGCAGCGAACCGAGCAGCAGACCGCCGGCCACGATCATTCCCCAGAGCGCCATGGGCTCGGGATTCCTCAGGGTGGCGCGGACGGAGGTGCGGATGGCCGTCGCCACGCCGACCCGGCGGTCCATGAGGAGCGGGAAGCTGACCACGCTGATCGCCAGCGCCAGAACGGCGAACAGGAAGCCGACCCCGACCCCCAGCACGATCATCGCCCAGCCGGCGCGGGTGGTGAACAGGGCGTGGGTGAAGGCGCTCCAGCCCTCCGGCGCCAACGGGGCGAGGGTCGCCATGTAGATGAGCTGCGCCGCCACCAGCCACAGCAGGAACACCGCCGTCAGGATCGCCCCCATCGCCAGGATCGCCCCGAAAGCCGGGGAGCGCGCCACCGCGAAGGCGTCGCCCCAGGACACGCGGTCGCCCCGCTCGCGCCGACGGCTCATCTCATAGAGGCCGACCGCGGCGAAGGGGCCGATCAGCACGAAGCCGGAGGCCAGTGGAAACAGCAGGTGCAGCGCGTTCCCGTGGAGCAGCAGTTCCGCCAGCAGCAGCCCGACGAGCGGGTAGATCAGGGCGATGAAGAGAACGTCGGTCCGGCAGGCCATGAAGTCATGGAGCCCTTTCCTCAGCGCGTCGCGCAGGTCGTCGCTGCGGATGCGCCGCACGGTCGGCTCCAGCGCCGCCCGTTCCCGCGCCGACGGAGCGATGGCGTGGCCCGCTTCGGCCAGACCGTGGGACCAGGATTTGAAATGGGCCGCTCCCCACTCCGCAGGGTTTCGGATGGTCATGTCCGTTCCTCCCGAACCGTTCGTTCAGGGGGTGCGAGCCCGCCCGTGCCCGGTCGCGGCCTTCGCTGTCGCGGCCCGGCGGTCACAGGAGATCCCGCGCCCCGCCATGCACGGATGATACGCCGACGAATGGTCGGCGGCACTGTTCATTGGGGGAGGGGAAGGCGCCGGGGCGCGCCGGGTTTTCCGGAACCGGCTCTTGTCCTATTGTCCTGACCGTACGGAAACGATACCGGGGATAAGAATGGCGGATGAGGAAAACCGCAAGGCCGTGCTGGCCCGCGTTCATGGCAAGGTGCAGGGCGTCTGGTACCGCGGCTGGACGGTGGACACGGCGAGCCGGCTGGGGCTGGCCGGCTGGGTGCGCAACCGCGGCGACGGAACGGTGGAGGCGCTGTTCGCCGGCCCGGCGGACGCCGTGGATCGGATGCTGGAGGCCTGCCGCCGCGGCCCCTCCGCCGCCGTGGTCAGCGACATCGCCGTGGAGGCGGCCCGCGATCCCGGTCCGGGCGTCTTCGAGCAACGCCCGACGCAGTGACGTCCGGTCGGGATCAATCCCCCGATCCCGACCGGCCTGCGATTCCGACCAGGCGTCGCCCTCACGCCTCCGCGGTCTTGGCGGCGGCGACGAACTCCGCGCTGCCGGCCTTGCCCAGCCCGTTGAAGAACAGGTTCAGCAGGACCGCGGCGATGGTGCCGAGAAGGATGCCGCTGTGCAGGAGCGGCGACAGGAAGGGCGGCATCTTCTGGAAGATCTTGTCAGCGACCAGCGGCACCATGCCCAGGCTGATGCTGATGGCGACGACGTAGATGTTGCCGCGGTTGGTCGTGTAGTCGACCTTCGCCAGGATCTTGATGCCGGTCGCCGCGACCATGCCGAACATCACCAGACCGGCCCCGCCCAGCACATAGGTGGGGACGGAGGCGACGACGTGCGCCAGCTTCGGGAACAGGCCGAAGGCGACCAGGATGGCGCCGCCGGCCACGCAGACCCAGCGGCTGCGCACCCCGGTGATCCCGACCAGCCCGACATTCTGCGAGAAGGAGGTGTAGGGGAAGGTGTTGAAGACGCCGCCGATCAGCGTGCCCAGCCCGTCCGTGCGCAGGCCGCGGGTCAGCTGCTCCGGCGTCACCGGGCGGCCGACCATCTCGCCGACCGCCAGGAACATGCCGGTGGATTCGATCATCACGACGATCATCACCAGCGACATGGTCAGGATCGACCAGAACTCGAACACCGGCATGCCGAACTGGAACGGGCGGATGACGTCCACCCACTTCGCCTGTCCCACCCCGTCGAAGCTGACCAGCCCCAGAACCATGGTCAGGGCGAAGCCCGCGACGATGCCCAGCAGGACCGAGATGTTGGCCCAGAAGCCCTTGGCGTATTTGGTCACCAGCAGGATCACCGCCAGCACGAACAGCGCGACGCCGAGATAGAGCGGATCGCCGAAATTCGGGTTCCCGGCCCCGCCGCCGGCCCAGGTGATGCCCACCCGCATCAGCGAGATGCCGATGATGGCGATAACGGTCCCCGTCACCACCGGCGGGAACAGCGGCAGCAGGCGGCCGACCACCGGGGCGGCCAGCGTGGCGAAGACGCCGGCCCCGATCACCGCGCCGTAGATGCCCAGCAACCCCAGCGACGGGTTCCCCGCCATGGCGACCATCGGACCGACCGCGGCGAAGGTGACGCCCATCATCACCGGCAGGCGGATGCCGAACTTCCAGAAGCCCAGCGTCTGGATCAGCGTGACGATGCCGCAGGCGAACAGGTCGGCGTTGATGAGAAGCGCGATCTGGTCCTTGGGCAGCTTCAGCGCGCCGCCGATGATGAGCGGCACGGCGATGGCCCCCGCGTACATCACCATCACATGCTGCATCCCGAGCGCCAGCAGGCGCAGCAGCGGAAGCTTCTCGTCAACCGGGTGGGGTGGGGTTGGTAATTCCAGCGACGACATGATCCATGACCTCCGCGAATGAACAGGCGCGAAGTGCATGGCCCGTGCCACAACCGGCGGGGCGGAGGATTATGGTGGAGCCTGCCCGGATGTGCCGCGAAAGATGGCGGTTCTCGGGAGGGGTGCTCAATCCATGGGCAGATCCATATCCCCTCTCCCCTCTGGGGAGAGGGCTAGGGTGAGGGGGTTGCGCTTGTGCCGGATTTTCCGCCATGCGCATCCCCCTCACCGGCCCTTACGGGCCACCCTCTCCCCAGAGGGGAGAGGGCTACTTCGCCGGTATGTGTCGGGCGTTCGCTCAGGGCCGCGCGCTGGACAGCGGCTGCGCCGCTTCCGCCACCACCGCCTTGCGGACGGGCAAGCCGGCGCCGCGCAGGGCTTCGGTGATGCGATCGCCGTGGCCCTCGTCCTCGACCTCGATCAGCAGGGCGACCTCGGCGGACTTGACGGAGAAGGCGCCGAACAGGCGCTGGTGCTGCACGTCGATGATGTTGCCGCCGCACTCCGCCACGATGCGGGCCACCTGGGCCAGCGCGCCGGGCTGGTCGGCCACGTCGATGTCCAGGTTGATCAGGCGCCCGTCGCGGGCGAAGCCGCGCATCAGCACGTTGGCGAGCGTGCGCGTGTCGATGTTGCCGCCCGACACGATCAGGCCGACCCGCTTGCCGCGGAAGCGCTCGGGGTGGAAGAGCAGGGCGGCCAGACCGGCGGCCCCGGCGCCCTCCGCCACGGTCTTCTCCACCTCGATCAGCATGGCGATGGCGCGCTCGATCACCGCTTCCGGCACCAGCACCACGTCGCAGCCGTTCTGCTTCAGGATGTCCATGGGCCGGTCGCCCACGTCGCGCACGGCGATGCCCTCGGCCACGGTCGGGCCGCCGACCTTGACCGGCTGCCCGGCGAGGCGCTGCGCTGCGGCGGGGTAGGTCTCCACCTCCACCCCGACGACCTCCAGGCCGGGCCGCAGCGCGCGGGCGGCGACCGCGGCCCCGGCGGCCAGCCCGCCGCCGCCCACCGGGATGGCCAGCGCGTCGAGGTCCGGGACCTCCGCCAGCATCTCCAGCACGACGGTGCCCTGGCCGGCGATCACCGCGTCGTCGTCGTAGGGATGGACAAAGACCAGCCCGTCCCGCTTGGCGAGGTCGTGGGCGAAGGCCGCGGCCTCGGCCAGGGAATCGCCCTCCAGGATGACGGTGGCGCCGTGGTAGCGCGTGCGCTTGACCTTCACGAAGGGGGTGAAGCGTGGCATGACGATGGTCGCCGCGATGCCCAGCCGCTTCGCGTGGTAGGCCACGGCCTGGGCGTGGTTGCCGGCCGACATGGCGATCACCCCGGCCTGCCGCTCCTCCGGCGTCAGATGCAGCAGCCGGTTGGCCGCCCCGCGCTCCTTGAAGGACGCGGTGAACTGGAGATTCTCCAGCTTGACCCAGACCTCGGCCCCGGTGATCTGCGACAGGGTTTCCGAGCGCAGGAAGGGCGTGCGGCTGATGCGTCCGGCCAGCCGTTCGGCGGCGGCGTGAATGTCGTCGATGGTGACCGGCATGTCCTGTGCTTCCTCTACGAACCGCCCTTCCCAGGCGTATTGGAGACCGCACCGTACAGGTCCGGGCGGCGGTCCGCCAGATGCGTGCCGACACGGCGCAGGGCGGGGTCCAGATCGACGGTCAGCAGCGCCTCGCCGTCCTCCGCCCGCGCCAGCACGCTTCCGTCCGGCGCCGCCACGCTGCTGAGCCCGCAATAGTGCAACGTCCCCTCGCGCCCGCAGCGGTTGGCGTAGGCGACGAAGAGGCCGTTCTCGAAGGCACGGGCCGGGACGATGGTGGTGGCGACGATCTCGTAGGGCGTCATCAGCGCGGTCGGGACGAGCAGCGCGTCCACCCCGGCCAGAGCGTGGCGGCGCACCAGCTCGGGGAACTCCACGTCGTAGCAGATCGCCACGCCGACCCGCATCCCGCCGACCTCGGCGGTCGGGAAGGCGTCGCCGCCCGGCGCGAAGGAACCGCGGTCGAGATCGCCGTAGAGATGCGTCTTGCGCTGGTTCAGAAGGGCGCGCCCGTCCGCCCCGATCAGTTGCGCGGCGTTGTGGACGGCGCCGTCCTCCCTACGCTCCGGATAGCCGTAGAGCAGGGCGATGCCGTGCCGCCGGGCGATCTCGGCGACCCGCACGGCCATCGGCCCGTCCGCCGGCTCGGCCAGGGCGCGCACCGCCGCCGCGCCGATGTCGTAGCCGGTCAGGCCCATTTCCGGCCCGACCAGCAGGGCGGAGCCGTGTCGCGCCGCCTCCGCCGCCGCCCGTTCCAGACGGTCGAGGTTGCGGTGCGGCGCACCGGGCTCCGCGTCCGCCTGGAACAGGGTCAGCCGCATGAGGTCAGGCTTGCTTCTGGCGGTTGGCAAGGGCGCGCACCGACAGGCAGAAGATCTCGAACAGCATCTGCGCGCCGGCGTGGGCGGTGTTGGTCGTGGCGTCGTACTGCGGGGCCACCTCCACCACGTCGCCGCCGATGATGTCCAGCCCGTCGAGCCCGCGCAGGATGGCCAGCGCTTCCCGCGTGGTCAGGCCGCCGACCTCCGGGGTGCCGGTGCCGGGGGCGAAGACCGGGTCCAGGCAATCCACGTCGAACGAGACGTAGACCGGCCCGTCGCCCACCACCTTGCGCGCCGTCTCGATGACGCTGGCGATGCCGCGCTCCGGGATGTCCTCCGCGTGGATCACGGTCATTCCGCTGTCGTAGGAGAACTCCCACAGATACTCGGTGCTGCCGCGGATGCCGATCTGCACCGTGCGCTCCGGGTCCAGAACGCCGTCCAGAACCGCCTGCCGGAAGGGACCGCCGTGGTGGAACTTGGCGCCCTCGTAGGGGCCGCCGGTGTCGCAATGGGCGTCGAAATGGATCATGCCCACCGGACGCTCGCGGCCCAGCGCCTTGAGGATCGAATAGGTGATCGAATGGTCGCCGCCGACCGACAGCGGGATGACGCCGGCGTCCATCACGCGGTTGTAGAAGGCCAGGATGTCGCCGTGGCAGGACTCCAGGCTGAAGCGGCTGGACAGCGGCACGTCGCCGACGTCGGCCAGTTTGCAGGAGGCCGCCGGGACCATGCGCAGGGCGTGCTCGTAGGGGCCGATGCGCTCCATCCCGCGCACGGCGCGCGGGCCGAGGCGGGCGCCGGCCCGGTTGGTGACGCCCAGGTCCATCGGAACGCCGATCAGCGCGATGTCCAGCCCGCCGAAGTCCGCCGCCTCCGCCGCGTCGGGGCGGTAGGGGGCGTCGAGCAGGGTGGACACCCCGGCGAAGGGCTGCACCCGCTTGCCGCCGGAGAACTGGAGGGCAGCCACCCGCTGGAACTCCGGATCGTGGAAGTCGTCGCCGCCGGAGCCGCTGTACTTCGTACGCAAACGATCAAGCTTCTGAGGGTCGATCATCGTCCGGATCTCTTTGAAAAAGGAAAGAAGGTTAGTCGTTCTTGGCCCAGGCGCCGAGAAGGCGGGGCAGGTCGCCGAACCACGCGATCAGCCCGAAGACCACCGCCGTCAGCGACACGAAGAGCACCGTCACGGCGGCCATGGTCGGGGTGTAGCCGTAGCGGAGCGCGTTGAAGATCTTGATGGGCAGGGTCTCCAGCGTGAAGCCGACCACCATGTAGGCCACGATGTACTCGTTCAGCGACAGCACGAAGGCGAAGGCGAAGCCGGAGATCACGTAGGGCCGCACCAGCGGCATCACCACCGTGCGCAGCACCGTCCGGTCGTCCGCCCCCATGGTCGCCGCCGCCTCCACGTAGGAGCGGTCCACCGCCCCGAAGCCCAGCGACAGCGTGACCAGCGGCAGCGTCACGAAGAACACCGCGTGGCTGACCACCACCGTCCAGGGGGACCCGTACTCGCCGATCGCCGCCCAGAAGCTGAGGAAGCCCAGCGCGGTGATGACCGGCGGCAGGATGAAGGGCGTCATCCCCAGCACCTCGAACGCCCGCGCCCAGGGGGCGCGCCAGCGCCACAGGAACCAGGCCAGCGGGAAGGCGATCAGCACCGCCAGCGCCGCCGACAGGGTGGCGACGACGAGGCTGGTGATCAGCGCGCCGCGCCAGCCGGGATCGGTGAAGACCTCGGCGTACCAGGCGAGCGAGAAGCCCTGCGGCGGGAAGGTCAGCGATTTCTTCTCGTTCACCGAGACGCCGGCCACCACCAGGATGGGGGCCGCCAGGACCAGGGCGATCAGGCCGGCGGCCAGGGAATTCAGCGTGCGCATCAGCATCAGGCCGTCTCCTCCCGCCGCCCGGCGAGCAGCGCCAGCCCGACGAGGGCGAGGCTGACCAGCACCAGGAAGACGGCCATCGCCGCCGCGAAGGGCATGTTGGACTGGTAGATCGCCTGATCGGTGATCAGCACCGACAGCGTCCAATGCTGCGGCCGCCCGAGAAGCTGCGGCAGCAGGTAGGAGCCAAGCGCGAAGACGAACACCATGATCGTGGTCGCCACGATGGTGTTGCGCAGCGCCGGCACCACCACCGTGAAGAAGGCGCGCAGCGGCGAGGAACCCAACGTGCGCGCCGCCTCCTCCAGATAGGGGTCGAGGCGGGCGAGCGCGGGGTAGAGCACCAGTACCGTGTAGGGAAAGGCCTGATAGACCAGCCCGGCCAGCAATGCGCCGAAGCTGGGGCTGAGCGATTGCGGCTCGGCCATCAGGCCCAGCGCCACGAACAGGTTGGTGATGCCCGCCGTGCGCGACAGCAGGGTGGACCAGGCGAAGCCGATGATGACTTCCGACAGCGACAGGATCGACAGCAGGAAGACCAACCAGCGGATTTGCGCGCCGCGCGACAGCTTGACCAGCCGGTAGGTGAAGGGAAAGGCGATGCCCACCGACAGCGCCGCGACCAGCGCCGCCAGCCCCAGCGAGAATGACATCACCCCGCCGAAGAAGGCGGTCAGGAACCGCTCGTAGTTGGCGAAGACGAGGTCCGGCTCGTAGAAGCCGCCGGGCACGCGCCGGAAGACGCTGACCGCGATCATCAGGCTGAAGGGGATGACGAAGAAGACGACCAGCATCAGCGCCGGGAACAGGATCGGCGCGTGCTCGGCCAGACCGCGGGGGGCGCGGCGGATCATCGGGCGTGCTCCGCGGCGGGCGGCAGCACGACGCAGGCCGCCGGGGGGAACTCCACCGACAGGGCGCCGCCGGGGGCGACCGGCGGGCGGTCCTGCGGGCGCGACAGCGCGACGATCTCCCGCCCGGCGACGTCGATGCGGAACTCCACGCTGGCGCCGAGGTCGCGCATGAAGGACAGCGTGCCGGTCAGCCGGTTCGGCCCGTCCGTCCCGGCGGGGTGGACGACCACGTCCTCCGGCCGGACCGACAGCAGGACGCGGCCGGTCGGCGGCAGGTCCGGCAGATGCAGGGTGCCGCCGGGCACGGCGGCGGTGCCGGGGGCGGTGACCTCGCCCTCCAGCAGGTTGGTCATGCCGATGAAGTCGGCGACGAAGGCGTCGGCGGGCTGGCGGTAGACCTCCATCGGCGGGGCGGCCTGATGGATGCGCCCCTGCGACATCACCACCACGAGGTCGGCCATGGTCATCGCCTCCCGCTGGTCGTGGGTGACGACGATGGTGGTGATGCCCAGCCGCTGCTGAAGCTGCTTCAGCTCGATCTGCATGGCCTCGCGCAGCTTGGCGTCGAGCGCCGACAGCGGCTCGTCGAGCAGGAACAGCTTGGGCGACAGGGCGAGCGCGCGGGCGATGGCGACGCGCTGCCGCTGCCCGCCCGACAGCTTGGAGACCGGCCGGTCGGCCACGCCGGGCAGGCGCACCAGTTCCAGCAACTCGTCGGCGCGCTTGCGCTGCTCGGCCTTCGGCACGCCGCGGATGCGCAGGGGGTAGGCGATGTTCTCGCCCGCCGTCAGGTGCGGGAAGAGGGCCAGCGACTGGAACACCATGCCGAATTCCCGCGTGTGGGCGGGGGCCGTGGTGATGTCACGCCCGTCGATGACCAGCCGTCCGCCGGAGGGGTCCTCCAGCCCGGCGATCATGCGCAGCAGCGTCGTCTTCCCGCAGCCGGACGGGCCGAGCAGGCAGACGAATTGCCCATGCGGGATGCGCAGCGACGCGCCGTGCACCGCGGTCATGGGACCGTATCGTTTGGTGAGACCGTCGAGGACAAGGGCTGACATGGGATGGCTTTGTTCTGATTGAACCTTTGTTCCCTCGCCCCTCTGGGGAGAGGGTTAGGGTGAGGGGGCGCCCATAGGGCGTCAACGCAGCCTCATTGCAGTGCGTGTCCGGCCTGCGGCCGCCCCCTCATCCCATACCCTTCTCCCCAGAGGGGAGAAGGGCTCACACACTCATCCGACGATCATTTCCGTCCACTTCTGGTTCAGCCAGTCGGACTTGCTTGTGTACAGGTCGTAGCGCGGGATGATCGGCGCGATGTCGGAGGACACGGCGGCAAACTCTTGGTCGGTCAGGTCGGTCATCTTGCGGTCGATGGTCGGGGCGGTGCCGACCTTGCGTGACAGCAGGGCCTGGATCGACGGCTGGCACATATAGTCCACGAAGACATGCGCGAGGTCGCCGGCCTTGGAGGCGCGGGTGACCGCCCAGCTGCCGGAGTCGAGGATGCCGCCCTCCTTCGGGAAGGTCGAGCGCACCGGCTGCCCGTCCGCGGCGGCGAGGCCGGTCACGTCATGGTAGTACTGGCCCATCGGGATCTCGCCGGACTTCAGCGAGGCCTCGAACTGCGCCTCGTCGCGGTACCAGAGCTTCACGTTGGACTTCAGCTCCGCCAGCTTCTTGAAGCAGTCGAGCTGCCCCTGCTCGCTGTCGAGATGCTTGGTGCCGCCGAAGAAGGTCGCCGCGGTGACCTCCAGCAAGAAGCTGTTGCTGACCAGCGCCAGCAGGCCGAGCTTGTCCTTGTTCGCCGGGTCCCACAGGGCCGCCCAGCTGTCCGGGGCCTGCGGGTAGCTCTTGGTGTTGGTGACCAGCGTGATGTACCAGGACACCGCGCCGATGCCGCTGACCTTGCCGTCCGGGTATTTGTTGACGAGGTGCGGGACGACCTTGGCGGCGTTGGGGATCTTCGACAGGTCGAAGGGCGCCCACAGTTCCGCCGAGGCCCCCTTCAGCATCGCCACCTGCGACATCATCGAGACGTCGGCGGGCGCCTGACGGGCGCGGGCCGCCTGTTCGAGCTGGACGAGCCACGCCTCGCCGGTCGGTTCGGCGATGGCCTCCACCGTGATTCCGGTGGCCTTGGAGAATTCCGGGAAGATGTGCTTTTCGAAGGATTCCTTGAAGTAGCCGCCGTAGACGCCGACCTTCAGCGTCTTCGATTGGGCGCGGACGATGTTCGGAAAGCCGATGGCGGCCACCGTGGCCAGCGTGCCCGCTCCGGCCAGAACCGCGCGCCGGCTGATGCCGCCGGTCAAAGCGGCGTGAAGTCCCTGCTTACCCGTCGTCTCGTTCATGGATGCGACCTTTCCTTGCGGACGAGCTTATCTGTTCGTGAGGCCAGCATTGCGGCCTGCGGTCATTAGACGCCCGGCGCCGTTGCCCGAAAATCAGAAAGTTTTGTATCTTACTTCGATCCGGGCCGAAGTATCGGACGCCCCGGAACCGGCGAGCGGGGCAGGGGAGGGCGGCGTCGTGGCGATGATTCAGCTGGAAACCGTGGATCTGCGCCTGTTGCGGTTGTTCATGACCATCGTCGAGGCTGGCGGATTCAGTGCGGCGCAGAGCGAACTGAACCTGTCGCTGTCCACCATATCCACCCATTTCACCGATCTGGAGACCCGGCTGGGCCTGCGGCTGTGCCGGCGTGGGCGGTCGGGATTCCAGCTCACCCCGGAAGGGCAGGCGGTCTATGACGAGGCGCGGCGCGTGTTCGACACGCTGGAGCGCTTCCGCGGCCGGGTGCGCGGCCTGCGCGAGCGGCTGACCGGCACGCTGGCGGTCGGGCTGGTGGACAACACGCTGACCGACCCGCGCGCCCCGCTGGAGCGCGTCTTCGCCCGCTTCACCGAGGCGGCGCCGGAGGTCTCGCTGATCATCAACGTCCGCCCGCCGAACGAGCTTCTGCGCGACGTCATCGGCGGGCAGTTGCAGCTCGCCATCGCCAGCTTCCCGCGCATCGTGCCCAGCCTGTCCTACCAGGACCTCTACAACGAGACGATCCACTTCTGCGTAGCGGACGGGCACCCGCTGTTCACCCTGCCGGACGAGGCCATCGACCTGGACGAAATCCGCCGCTATCGGCTGGTCGCGCGCAGCTATTGGGGGTCGCGTGACCTGAAGATCTTCGCCATATCAACGCCCAAGGCGACGGTCAGCGACATGGAGGGGGCGGCGCGGCTGATCCTGTCCGGCGCCTACGCCGGCTATCTGCCGGACCATTACGCCGCACCCTACGTCAAGGCCGGGCGGCTGCGGATTCTGCTGCCCAAGGTCCTGTCCTATCAGGCGCCGTTCCAGGTGGCCTTCGACGCCAACCGCTCCAAGAGCCCGGTGGTGGACCTGTTCATCGCCCTGACCCGCGAGGAGATGACCGCGCCGGAGTTCCGGAGCAGCCCCGGCCACTAGATGTGATATTCCGGCTCCGGCACCGTCTGGTCCATGGCGAGCGCCGGCACCGTGTCGCGGCACCAGCCGACGATCCGCGCCGGGACGCCGACCACGGTGGCGCAGGGCGGCACGTCCTTCAGCACCACGCTGCCGGCTCCGACCTTGGCGCGGCTGCCGATCTCGATGTTGCCGAGGATCTTGGCCCCGGCGGACAGCAGGACGCCGTCGCGCACCTTCGGATGGCGGTCGCCATGCTCCTTGCCGGTGCCGCCGAGCGTGACCTCCTGAAGGATCGACACGTCGTTGCCGACCACGGCGGTTTCGCCGATCACCAAGCCGGTGCCGTGGTCGATGAAGACGCCGCGCCCGACCGGGACCGCCGGGTGGATGTCCACGGCGAAGACCTCCGACACCCGGCTTTGCAGGAAGTGGGCGAGGTCGCACCGCTCGCGCCGCCACAGCCAGTGGCCGATGCGGTGCCATTCCAGCGCGTGGAAGCCCTTGTAGTAGAGGAAGGGCGTCAGGCAGTTGTCCGCCGCCGGGTCGCGTGTGCAGATGGCCTGAAGGTCGGAGCAGGCCTCCTCCACGATGCAGGGCGCGTCGGCGACCGCCGAGCGCACGAGCATCGCGAGCTGGTCGGCGGAGATGTAGGAATCACCCAGCTTGCGCGCCAGCAGGCTGCCCAGGGCCGACGGGAAGTCATGGTGCAGCAGGATGGCGGTGTCGATGAAGGGGCGCAGCCAAGGCTCCTTGACGACGACGTTCTCCGCCTCGGCGCGCAGCATCGCCCACATGCCGTCGACGCCCTCCAGAAGAGGCGATTCCGGGCGCTCCAACTCCTTGAGGTTCTGGTCCTCAAGGCCCTGATCCTTAAAGCAGGGGGCGACGATGTGATTCATGGTACGCGTGTCCTGATGTTCCCGACCGGTCCCGCCGTCGGTCCGGTCATGGGGCCTTCAACAGGCCGGAGGAAAGCCTAGCACGCCGCTTTCCGGAAGGGGAGCCATGTCGTGGGAAATGAGGGGCCGCCACGAATTTTTACACATTTCCACACTGTGAAAATCGCCTGCCTACCCAGACAGCCCCATCCGCGCAAGCGCGCGGGTTTACCAGGTGATCACATAGTCGCCGGTGTAGGGGCTGGATCCGACCTGCATGTTCCTGGTGCCGAATTCTTCCTGCAAGGCGGCGGCGTTGCCGTTCACCGTGATCCCACGGGCGCTCCAGCCATTGCCGTCGCGGGCGACCGTGAACTCGCCCTTGGACTGTACGAGGTTCGGGTCGTTCACGGCGTGTATTTTCATCGTGCCTTGCCGGGCCGCGGCAAGTTCGGTTTCGCGGCTGGCGATGATGTCCTCCCAGCCGTCCTCCTTCTTCAGGGAGCCGGAGGCGAGGCCGCTTCTCATGCGGCTGATTTCATCCGGGTAGGCTTCGAGCACCACCGCCTTCCGGTCGGCCAGGGCTTGGTCCATCGTTTTCGGCATGCCGTCATGAGCCCTTGGAGAGACCGGACCGTGCCGTAGAATATGCTTCATAAAAACCCTCATGGGTAGTTTTCGCGGCATATTTTCCATAAGATAGCTTATGGGATTTTTGTGCCGCTTGGGACGGGACACCATCACACATACACCCAGCACCGGATCCGTGCATCTGCTTCCCGTGATCCGGGGGCGGACCGCCCCTTCCGGTCTCAATCGGGGGCGTGTTCCACGGCTAGGGCGTCCCGCCGGACCGGCTCGCGGCCGGCTCGGGGCGGTCGCGGCGCGCCATGGTGTCCACGAAATGGCCCATCGCCAGTTTCATGTCGTTGAAGACCGTGCCCTGCGACACACCCAGATGGGCGGCGATCTGGGGATAGGACAAGCCTTCGACCCGGTTCAGAAGCCACACCTGCCGGGCCCGCGCCGGCAGACGCTCCAGGGCGTCCATGAAGCACGACAGCCGCTCGCGGTGCAGCAGACGCTCTTCCGCCGAAGGGGTCTCCGATGCGATGCCCAGCGCCTCGACGGTGTCCGCCGGGCCGGCCTCGAACCGCTCCTGGGTCCGGCAGCGCCGGAGATGGTCCAGCGCGAGGTTGTGGACCGTCCGGTGAAGGAAAGCCCCGATGTTGTCGATGGGTCCCCTCTCCACGGCCTTGCAGGCGCGCAGGTAGCTTTCCTGCAGCAGATCCTCGGCAACCTGAAGATCACGCACGATCTTCATCGCGCACCCGAACAACGAGCGGCGGTGATCGAGATAGATCGCAATCAGGCTTGCGGACATGATAGCCCTGTCGGTACGGCGGCGGAAAGGACACCACCGCGGTCGGTGCGACATCGGCGGCCTTGCAACATCGAGATTGATAATGATTCTCAATTTCAGATGTCAAGCCGGTTGGACGGGCGCGGGAACGATCACCATCTGCGGGCTATGGGCTGCGGTTTGCGAATTGTGACCCGCCGAGCGATGAAACGTCTCAACTGTACGTGAGTCCGGTCAAGGAAGAGTGGAAGACCAAGCGTGGAGCAGGACAAGGCAGACGGCGGACAGGATGCCGGGGCCTACCGGCATGCGGACCCGATCACGGACGAGGCGCTCACCTGGTTCGTGACGCTTCTCGACGCGCCCGTGGCCCCGGACACCCGAGCCGCCTATCAGGCATGGCGGAACCGCGACCCGCGCCACGCCGCGGCGTTCGACCGCCTGTCGTCGCTTGGGAGCATGCCCGAATTGCAGGCAGCGACGCTCGCCCATCACCCGCAGACGGCCCCTTCGCCGGCGGCCACCCGGTCCGTAGCGCGGCGGCGGTCCGGGCGGTTCGGCGGATGGCGGGCCTCGCTGGCCGCCGCCGCGCTGCTGCTGGCCATCGGCGTCCATCTCCAGCCCACATTGGCGCTCCGCCTGACCGCCGACCACCGCACCGCCGCCGGGGAGCGGCAGGAGATCGCCCTGCCCGACCGGTCCCTGCTGATCCTCGACACCGACTCCGCGGTCGCGCTCGATTTCGCCGAGGGCCGGCGCCACGTCCGGCTGCTGCGCGGGCAGGCTTACTTCGACGTGGTCAGCGACCCCGCCCACCCCTTCCGCGTCACCGCCGGCTTCAGCGAGGTCGAGGTGACCGGCACCGCCTTCACCGTGCGGTCGGACAGCGGGCAGGACGCCGTCTTCCTGGAGCGCGGGCGGGTGTCGGTCAGCCGGCGGGAACCGCCGGGCCGGACGGTGTCCCTCGTTCCGGGTGACCGGGTGACGGCCACGGCGGACGGCCTGTCGGCGCCCGCCCGCTTGGACCTGGCGGTTGCGCTGGCCTGGAAGGACGGGCGCTGCGTGTTCCACGACCAGCCCTTCGCCGCGATCGTCGACACCATCCGGCGCTACCATGGCGCACCGGTCATCCTGATCGGCGACCGGCTGGCCGGCGCGCGGGTCAGCGGAAACTACCGGCTGGACGATCCTGTCGCGGCGATCCGCTCGCTGGCCGATGTCGTGGGTGCCCGCGTGACCGAGCTTCCTGGCGGAATCATCCTGCTTCGATAGGTTTTGACCTTCTTTCGGGATTTTTTTGTGAGACGCCACGCCCCCGTGCGTCTGCCGAAAAGAGGGGGCACGGTTCATACACCGGTCATCACGCCCCCGCCACCAGCGCAGACGGGAGTTGTGAGGAATGGAAGGCCGGACGGTTTCGACAGGCAAGTTCTTGGTGTGTGCGCGGGGAACCGCCGCCCGGCATCTGATCCTGGCCCTGATGGCGACCACCGCGCTCGGCGGCGTCCTGGCTGTCTCTTATACACATCTGACGCTGCCGACGAT
>NZ_JAUQTX010000058.1:0-28916 GCF_059803775.1 Azospirillum sp. UFLA03-27
GCGTATAATCGTCGGCAGCGTCAGATGTGTATAAGAGACAGGCGCGTAGGCGGCCAGCATCGCCAGCCCCAGCGACAGCGCCACCACCGCCGAGGCGGCCAGCAGGGAGTTCAGGATGTTCCGCCCGAAGGGCTGCTCCTTGAAGATCGCCGCGTAGTTCGCCAGCGATGGCTGCGACGGCCAAGCCTCCACCGTGAACAGCGCGCTGCCCGCCTTCAGCGAGGTGACGATGGCCCAGGCGAAGGGAAACACCGCCCAGACGACGATTCCCAGAACCACAAGAGCAAAGGCGATGCGTTTCAGGCCCATCCCCTCACCTCCCCGCGTCGACACGCACGCGGCCCAGCGTCACCGCCAGCACCGTCGCCACCGCCAGCACCAGGACCAGCAGGGTCGCCGCGGCGGAGCCGTAGCCCACGTCCTGGAAGTCGATCAGATATTGCCGGGCATAGACCGACATCGACATGGTGGAGCGGCTGTTGCCGGTCAGCACATACATCAGGTCGAACACGCGCAGCGCGTCCAGCGTGCGGAACAGCACCGCCACCATCAGCGCCGGACGGATCAGCGGCAGCGTGATGCGGAAGAAGACCTTCACCGGATGCACCCCGTCCACCTGCGCCGCCTCGTAGAGGTCGCGCGGCAGCATCTGCAGGGCGGCCAGGATCAGCAGCGCCATGAAGGGCGTGGATTTCCAGACATCGACCGCGATCACCACCGGCAGCGCCAGATCGGGATCGGCGGTCCAGGCCCGCGGCTCGGCGATCAGCCCGAGTCCCATCAGGATCGTGTTCACTACGCCGTAGAGATCATGGAACATCCAGCCCCACATCTGGGCCGACACCACGGTGGGGATCGCCCAGGGGATCAGGACGGCGGCGCGCAGCAGCCCGCGCCCCGGCAGATGCGCGTTCAGGATCAGCGCGATGCCCAGCCCCAACGCCGTCTCGATCGCCACCGACACCACGGTGAAAACCAGCGTGTTCCACACCGCTCGCCACCAGACAGGGTCGCGCATCAGCCACAGGTAATTGTCCAGCCCCACCCCCTGGAAGCCGTCCAGCGTGGCGAGCGTTGCGTTGGTGAAGGAGAAAAAGACGGTGCGGAACAGCGGCCAGCCGGCCACCCCCGCCAGAACGATCAGCATCGGCAGCAGGAACAGCCACGCCGCCCGGCGCCGCTGCCGCTCCAGGCTGGATCGCGGAAGAGCGCTCACCAGCGCCCTCCTCGGCTGATGCGGACCAGAGCCTCCTTGAGATCGGGCAGCATCGCCTTGGCGTCCTGCCGTCCGGTAAGCACCTCGTGGACGTTGGCGTAGAACTCCGCCGACACTTGGTTGTAGCGCATGCCCGTCGCTTGGGCCGGGCGGTTGACCGCATTGGCGATGGAGTCGGCCAGCTCTGCGAAGAAGGGGTTGGCGGCCACCACCTCCGCATCCTCGTAGAGCGCCGGGATGGTCGGGTTGGAGGCGCCGTGGATGGCCCGGCGCTTCTGCTCGGCCAGGCCGGTCAGATACAGCGCCAGGTCCGCGGCCTCGTCCGCATGGGCGGAGAATTTGCTGACCGCCAGCAACTGCCCGCCCAGCGTGGACGTGTGGCGCCCCTCCTGCCCGCCCTTGGGCAGCGGCACCACGGCGACCTTGCCGCCGACCGCGCTGTCCGCCGCGTTGACCAGCGTCCAGGCGTAGGGCCAGTTGCGCATGAAAACGGCGTTGCCGGACTGGAAGACCCCGCGCGCCTCCTCCTCCATGTAATTGAGGACTCCCGGTGGACTGATCGAACCGACCCAACCGTGGGCCATGGCCAGCGCCTCGGCGGCGCGCGGGTTGTCGATGGTGATGGCTCCGTCGGGGGCGACAATGGTGCCGCCGTTGCGGCTGGCGATCCATTCCAGCGCGTTGACGGTCAGCCCTTCATAGGCGCGGCCCTGCCAGACATAGCCCCACATCCGGTCCCGCCCGGCGGCGCGCTCCGCCCGTTGGATCAGGGCGGCGGTGTCCTGAAGCTCCTCCCAGGTCTGCGGCACCGGGCGCCCGTGGGCCTCCAGCAGATCCTTGCGGGCGTAGAGAACCCCGGCGTCGGCGAACCAGGGCATCGCGACCAGCCGGCCCTTGACCGTCGCAGCCTCGACCATTGCCGGAAGATGTTGGCGAACAACGTCCGGCCCGGCGCGGTCCTTCAGGTCGATGAAGTAGTTGCCGAGGATGCCCGGCCAGACCACGTCGATCTGGAACACGTCGATGTCCGGCGATCCGGCGGCGAGAAGCTGCTGGTAGAGCGCCAACTGCTCGCTCGCCCCCTTCGGCGGGGAAACGAAACGAACCTCGTTCCCGCTGCGCCGCGCCCATTCCTGCGCGCCGTCGCGGCACAGGTCGAAGCTGATGCCGAGCCCACTGCAGGCGAGAGTCACCGTCGCCCCGGCGGCGGGCAGCGCCGAAAGGGCCGTCAGCACTCCAGCCAAGAGCAACGCGCAGCGACGCGCCATGGAATTCCATCCGTTCCCGGTTCACCCAGGTCCGGATGGGAAACTCCAATGGCCGCGGTCGAGTTCCCTAGGGCCGAATTGCAGCCGAACGACAAAGCCCTCTCCCCCTTGGAGGGCTTTGCGCAATTGCCGAACGTTCTCAGCTGTGATTCCCTTCCTTGGTTCTCGGAAGGGGCCACCATGCGTGTTCGGGTTTGCGGTCAGCTGAGTTTGGCGGACGATCTGGTCCGGGCTCCGGAGAACGGGGTTCTGGACGAGATCGCCGGTGCGGCGGACTGGGCGGCGCTGGAGGTGGTGCTCCGGTCACCGCGCAACCGACGCTCGGAGGCCGGGGCTCCGGGGAATCCGCCGGTGCTGCTGCGCTGCCTGCTGCTGGGGTTGTGGCACGGCGGGCTGTCCGACCCGGCGCTGGAGGCCGCCTTGGCCGACCGGCTGTCGTTCCGCCGCTTTGTCGGCTTGAGCCTGGACGGCCCGACGCCGGATCACTCCACGCTGTGGCGCTTCCGTGCGGCCCTGTAGGAGAGCGGCTTGGCTGAGGCGGTGTTTGGTCCCACTTGGCCGCGCAATACTCAAATAGAGTCCAAAATCCGGCCCTATCGCAAAGCCCTCCTCTGGGGAGAGGGAATACACCCAGCTCTCACTTCATCGACGGAAAGGAGAACTGTGCGCCTTCGCGCACGCCGCCGGTCGGCCAGCGCTGGGTGATCGTCTTGCGCCGGGTGTAGAAGCGCACGCCGTCCGGTCCATAGGCCGCCAGATCGCCGAACAGCGACCGCTTCCAGCCGCCGAAGCTGTGATAGGACACCGGCACCGGCAGCGGCACGTTGACGCCGACCATGCCGACCTTGATCGCGTCGGTAAAGTAGCGCGCGGCCTCGCCGTCACGGGTGAACAGGCAGGTGCCGTTGCCGTATTCGTGGGCGTCGATCAGGTCCATGCCCTCCTGCATCGTCTTCACGCGCACGACGCACAGGACCGGGCCGAAGATCTCCTCCCGGTAGACGCTCATGTCCGGCGTCACCCGGTCGAACAGACAGCCGCCGAGGAAGAAGCCGCCCTCGTGCCCCGGCACCACCAGCCCGCGGCCGTCGACCACCAGTTCTGCCCCTTCGGCAACGCCCTGGTCGACAAAGCCCTTCACCTTCTCGAAATGGGCGCGCGTGACCAGCGGCCCCATGTCGCAGCCGCTGCCGGTCCCGGCCCCGACTTTGAGGCCGCGCACCTGCTCCGCCAGCATCGCCACCACGCGGTCGGCGGTCGCGTCGCCCACCGCGACGACCACGGAAATCGCCATGCAGCGCTCCCCGCAGGAGCCGTAGGCCGCCCCCATGATCGCGCTGACCGCGTTGTCGAGGTCGGCGTCAGGCATGACGATGGCGTGATTCTTGGCCCCGCCCAGCGCCTGCACCCGTTTCCCATGGGTGGTGCCGGTGGCGTAGACATACTCGGCGACTGGGGTGGAGCCGACGAAGCTGACCGCCTGGACGCGCGGATCGGTCAGCAGCGTGTCCACCGCCTCCTTGTCGCCGTGAACGACGTTGAGCACCCCCGGCGGCAGTCCCGCCTCCTGCGCCAGTTGTGCTACGAGCAGGGAAGCGCTGGGGTCGCGCTCCGACGGCTTCAGGATGAAGGCGTTGCCGCAGGCCACGGCGACCGGGAACATCCACAGCGGCACCATGGCCGGGAAGTTGAAGGGCGTGATCCCCGCCACGACGCCCAGCGGCTGGAACTCCGACCAGCTGTCGATGCCCGGCCCGACATTCTTGGAATGCTCGCCCTTCAGCAGGTCGGCGATGCCGCAGGCGTATTCGACATTCTCCATGCCGCGGGTCAGTTCGCCGCGGGCGTCCTCCAGCGTCTTGCCGTGCTCCCGCGTGATCGCCGCGCAGATGCGGTCGGCGTTGTCCTCCAGCAACTGGCGGAAGCGGAACATCACCCGCGCCCGCTTGGCCGGCGGCGTCGCCCGCCACGCCGGGAAGACGGCCTCGGCGGCGGCGATGGCCGATTCCACGGTGGCGCGGCCGGCGAGCGGGACGCGGCCCACGGTTTCACCGGTGGCCGGATTCACGATGTCGGTGCTGCGGCCGTCGGTGGGAGCGTCGGCCGTGCCGCCGATGAGGTGCGGAACGAGGGTCATGGCGTTCGTCATCCTCAAGCGGTCGCCTGGATGGCGTCGGAAACGGCGTTCATCAGCCGGTCGAGGTCGTCGCGCTCGCTGATGAAATGCGGACCGAATTGCAGCGTGTCGCCGCCGAAACGGACGTAGAAGCCCGCCTTCCAGCAGTGCATGGCGATCTCGTAGGGTCGGCGGGCCGGCTCGCCCGGCAGTGCCGCGATCTGCACCGCGCCGCACAGCCCGTAGTTGCGGATGTCGGTGACGTGCTTCAGCCCCTTCAGCCCGTGCAGCACCGTCTCGAAATGCGGGGCGAGCGCCGCCGCCTTTTCGGCCAGCTTGTCCTGCTCGAACAGTTCCAGCGCGGCGAGGCCGGCGGCGCAGGCGACGGGGTGGGCGGAGTAGGTGTAGCCGTGCGGGAATTCGACCATGTAGTCGGCGCCGCCGTTGTCCATGAAGGTCTGATAGATATCATGACTGGCGACGACGGCGCCCATCGGCACCGCGCCGTTGGTCAGGCCCTTGGCAACGTTCATGATGTCGGGCACCACGCCGAAGGCGTCGGCGCCGAAGGCAGCGCCCATGCGGCCGAAGCCGGTGATGACCTCGTCGAAGATCAGCAGGATGTCGTGCTTGTCGCACAGCGCGCGCAGCCGTTGCAGATAGCCCTTGGGCGGCGGCAGCACGCCGGCGGAACCGGCCAGCGGCTCCACGATCACCGCGGCGATGTTGGAGGCGTCGTGCAGGGCGACGAGTTCCTCCAGCGCGTCGGCCAGTTCGGCGCCCTGCTCCGGCAGGCCCTTGGTGAAAGCGTTCTGCGGCAGCAGCGTGTGCGGCAGATGGTCGGCCTCGACGCCCGAGCCGAACAGTTTACGGTTGCCGCCGATGCCGCCCAGGCTGATTCCGCCGAAATTGACGCCGTGATAGCCCTTGGACCGGCCGATCAGCTTGGTCTTGGCCGGTTGGCCCTTCAGCCGCCAATAGGCGCGCGCCATCTTCAGCGACGTATCGGTCGCCTCCGACCCTGAATTGACGAAGAACACATGGTCCAGCCCGGCCGGCGTCATCGAGGCCAGCTTGTGCGCCAGCTTGAAGGCGGCGGGGTGGCCGAACTGGAAGGCCGGGCTGTAGTCCAGCTCGGCGATCTGGCGGGCCACCGCCTCGCTGATTTCGCGGCGGCTGTGCCCGGCGCCGCAACACCACAGGCCGGACAGGCTGTCGTAGATCTTCCGACCCTCGGCGTCCCAGTACCACGCGCCTTCGGCGCGGGCGATCAGGCGCGGGTTCGCCTTGAATTCGCGGTTCGCCGTGAAGGGCATCCAATGGGCGTCCAGCTCCTCGCGCGTCAGCCCGGCGGTCGGGGCGGTTCCGGCTTTCTGGCTCTCGTCCAACGGCGGCATCGGGCGGCGCTCCTGCTGGTTTGGGTGGTCATCGGAAATCGCTTCGGAAAACAGTGTGCGCGGAGGCTCGGTTACGGTTAAATCCAAACCATTCAAACCTTACGCAAGCGTCCGCTTACCTATTCATGACCAAGCCCGCCCGCCCCATGAGCGGCCTCAACGACGCCGACCTGCGCCTGCTGCGCGTCTTCAAGACGGTGGTGGAGTGCGGCGGCTTTTCCGCGGCGGAGGTGGAGCTGAACATCAGCCGCGCCGCCATCAGCCTGCACATGGCCGACCTGGAACGGCGGCTGGGTCTGCGGCTGTGCCGGCGCGGGCGGGCGGGCTTCCTGCTCACCGACGAGGGGCGCATGGCCTACGAGGCGGCGCTGCGCCTGTTCGCCGGCCTGGAGAGCTTCCGCAGCGAGATCAACGCCGCGCACGGGCGGCTGCGCGGCGAATTGAACATCGGCATCACCGACAACCTCGTGACGATGCCGAAGATGCGGGTGACCGACGCGCTCCGCGGCCTCAAGCAGCAGGGGCCGGAGGTGCGGGTGAACATCCGCATGATCCCGCCCAACGAGATTGAGCGCGGCGTGCTGGACGGGCGCCTTCATGTGGGCGTGGTGCCGGCGCGGCGCGCCCTGCCCGGCCTGGACCGTCTGCCGCTGTACCAGGAGGAGTCACACCTTTACTGCGGGCGCGGCCATCCGCTGTTCGATGCGGAAATGGTGCCCGACGCCGCGGTGGAGGCCGCCGATGCCGTCGCCCCGACCGAGGCGCAGCAGGTGCCGGAGGCGGCGGGGGTGCAGCGGGCGCTGACCGCGACCGCCACCGCGACCGACCGCGAGGGCGTGGCCTTCCTCATCCTGACCGGTTGCTACGTCGGTTTCCTGCCCACCCATTACGCGCGGCAGTGGGTCGAACGCGGGGCGATGCGCGCCCTTCTGCCGGAGCGCTTCCACTACGCACAGGAGTTCCAGGCAGTCACCAAAGTGGGCACGCAGGCCAATCTGGTGCTGGAGCGGTTTCTCGACCTGCTGAGACGGACGGGGCAGGAGGGGCCGGGAATGAAGAGGGTGGGCGGCCCCCAAAAATCAGGGTGATTTCCATTGACGCCGGCCCCGTCACGCCCCACCGTAATTGTGGGGAATACGAACAAAGAACCGGTGGGGGGAGCGCGGCCATGGTGATGCTGACCGAACAGTTCGTCATCGACTATCTGCTGTTCGCCGCCGTCCTCCTCACCGTCACCTGTTCCCTGCTCGGCAGTTTCTTTCTCAGCGCGCTCACCCGCCAGACGGGCGCCCTTCCACGTCTGCTGCTGTGGGGCGTTCCGGCGACCCTGCTCAGCACCGCCCTGTGGTCGCTGGCCATGCCCGCAGACCAAGCACTCGTCGTCGGCGTGGCCACCGCCGGAGCGACGCTCATCGGTCAGCATCTCCTGCCCTTCGGCCCGGTCGGCCAAGCCGGCTCCTGGTCATGGGAGGCGTTGCTGTTCCGCGGCCTGTCCTGGACCGGGCGCACCGCCCTGATGCTCGCTCCCGCCGTGTGGCTCGGCGGCATGCCGTCCTGGATCCTGTGGTTCGCCCTGGCCGGCCCGATGAACGCGGCCATCTTCGCCCTGTGTCAGTTGCGCGGCACCAACCCGGCGCTGCGCCGGTCGGTGGAGCAGGGGGACGTCCTGTGGGGAGGAGCCCAGGGAGCGGTTCTGGGCGGCCTGCCGGCGTTCCTGATGCTTTTGTGACCGGTCCCAGAAACCGGGGATGATTCCACCGTACTCATACGAAAATGCACCAGGTGGGTCTTGCGTGGATGGGACAACCGGGCCATCTGTGCGGGACTGGCTCCGGGCCCCTCTGGCGGTCCACTTGGTACGGACCGCGATGTCGGAGCCCTTCACTTGAGCGGACGGCGCAGCCGTCCCCTTCTGGAGGGTCCGTATGACCGCTACCTCTTTTTCTTCTTTCCGTTACGGTTCCGCCTACGATGAGACGGCGCATTTCGCCGCGCGCCAGCGGCTGGAATGGCTGGCACGGACGATGGACAGCGCCATCCGCGTGCCGGGGACCAACATCACCTTCGGCGCCGACGCGGTGCTGGGCTTGGTGCCCGGCTTCGGCAACCTCGCCACCACGGCGGTGTCCGGCTATCTCATCCGCGAGGCCTGGAGGCTCGGCGTGCCGCGCGGCAAGCTGCTGCGCATGGTCGGCAATGTGGCGATGGACAGCCTGATCAGCGCCGTCCCGGTCGCCGGCAACATCGCCGACGTGTTCTGGAAGGCCAACCGCAAGAACATGGCGATCCTGGCCGAGCATTTGGACGGTCATCCGCCGCACGGCGATCGGACGCACCGCCGCCGCTCGGCGCCCTACACCATCGACGGCGAGTGGCGCCGGACGCGGTGACCCCGGACGCGGAGAAGGGGCGCGTTACTCCCCGCCGAACCTGATGCGGTGGTTCTCCAGCATCAGCTCGTCCAGCCGGCGGCCGGCGGTAAAGCCCGCCTGCCCCGGCGGGACCGGCGTGCCGGCGGGAAGCCGCGGGCAAGGCTCGGCGGCGCCGATCACCTGAACCACCGGGTAGCGGGCGGTGTAGATGGGCAGGTCCATGTCCTCGCCCTCGTCCGACAGCCCCTTGCCCCGGACCTTGGCGCTCGCCTCTTCGATCTCCATGCCGACGACCATGGTCGCCTTGATCTCCTGCACCGTACTGGTTCGCAACTCGGCGCTGCGCCCCGGATAGAAGCGGTCGACCATGGCGTCGAGCGCGCGGGCCTTGGCCTCCGGCTCCTCGACGATGCGCGCGGTGCCGAAGCACATGGCGGACCGGTAATCCGCCGAATGGTTGAACCCGCTGCGGGCGAGCACGAGGCTGTCGAGATGCGTGACGGTCAGGCAGACCGGCAGGCCGTCGCGCTGCGCCCGCAGCATCCGGCTGGCTGAGGACCCGTGCCAATAGAGATGCCCCCCCTCTCGCCAGAAGGCCGTGGGCGTGCAGTAGGGCTGCCCGTCGATCACGTAGGCGATGTGCGCGATCATCGCTCCGTCGAGGATGGCGTGGACCGATTCGCGGTCGTAGCGGCCCCGCTCGTGCAGGCGCTTTACCCGGTTGCGGTCGGTGACGGGATAGCTTTCGGACGGAACGGCCTCGGACATCGCGGAACTCACTTCGCGGCGGTGGACAACGGCGCCATTAGAGCCTAGCCATTGGTTCTGCGTGAGAGCCAATTCCGACCTTGTCGACTGGACCAATCCGATGCCCGCCGATCTCTCCGACCTGATGCTCCTCCCTATCGACCGGACGGGCGGGGAGCCGCTGCTGCGGCAGGTCTACGGTGCGCTGCGCCGGGCCATCCTATCCGGCGCCCTGCCGCCCGGCGGGAAGCTGCCACCGACACGCGCCCTGGCCGAACGGCTCGGCGTCGCCCGCAACACGGTGGTCGCCGCCTATGAACAGCTTCTGGCCGAAGGTTTCATCGAAGGACGCGTCGGAGCGGGCAGCTTCGTGTCCCGCGATCTGCCGGACGGGCTGGAGATTCCGCCACCGGAGCCGCCCCGCCGCGTCTCCTCCCCGCCGCCATCGGTCACCCCTTTCGGCACCCTCCCGTTCAGCACGGGGCGTTGCGCGCTGGACGAGCGCAGTTTGCGAATCTGGCGCAGCCTGACCCTGCGGCACCTGCAACGGCCCGACCCGGAGATGCTCGGCTATGGCGAGCCCGGCGGACCGGCGGCGCTGCGGGAGGCCATCGCCCACTACCTCCAAAGCGCGCGGGCGGTGCGCTGCAAGCCGGAACAGGTGGTGATAACCGCCGGCGCCCAGCAGGCCATCGACCTCGTGCTGCGGGTGCTGCTGCGGCCCGGCGATCCGGTGTGGCTGGAAGACCCCTGCTACCCCGCGGTGCGCGCCGCCCTGGAAGCGGCGCGGGCGCGCGTCGTGCCGGTGCCCGTCGATGGGCAGGGCATGGCGGTGGCGGAGGGCCTCGCCGCGGCGCCGGACGCCCGGTTGGCCTATGTCACCCCGTCCTCTCATTACCCGCTGGGGGTCGTGCTGTCGATGGCGCGGCGCATGGAGCTTCTGGCCTGGGCGCGCACGGCCGGCGCCTGGGTGCTGGAGGACGATTACGACAGCGAGTTCCGCTACGCGGGCCGACCGCTCGCCTCGCTCCAGGGGATCGACGGCGGCGGGCGGGTCATCTATGTCGGCACCTTCAGCAAGGTCCTGTTTCCCGGCCTGCGGCTCGGCTACGCCGTCCTGCCGCCCGAGCTGTTGGATCCGGTGCTCACGATGCGCCGCCTGACCGACTGGCACCCGGCGACGCTCTACACGGGCGTGGTCACGGATTTCCTGAACGACGGTCATTTCGGCCCGCACCTGCGCCGCATGCGCCGCCGCTACACGGCCGCGCGGGACGCGCTGGCCGACGCCATCGGCGCTCATCTCTCCCCCTGGATGGAGGCGGAGGTGCTGGAGCAGGGCATGAAGCTGATCGCCCGGCTGCGCCCCGGCCTGTCGGACCGCGACGTGGAGGCGGTGGCGGCCCGGCGTGGCATCGCCGTCCGCCCGGTCAGCCCCATGCACATCGCCGCCCCGCCGTTGCAGGCGCTGATGCTGGGCTTCACCGGCCACGAGCCGGGCGCCCTGCGCCACGCCGCCCGCGAACTCGGCACCGCGTTGGCGGCTGCACGATTAGACGTCTAATCCTCTTCCTTGAGCGCAAAAGAGTTAATCTTAAAAAGCCCATTCCCACCAATGCGCTTTGGGCGCCGTACCCCTTGGCTTTCTCCGGCCGCGCGGCGATCCCGGCCCTATGGGGTAGCCCGGATACCCCGTTTTCGGGCCGCTCCCCTCCCGTCGTTCGGCGCGCCCTACCCCCGATACCCTGTGCAAGGCAGGCTCCAACCTTGCGACGATTAAGCTGCACGCCTGTTGAGGGCTGGCGCCGGTCCTTCGCTGTCTCCAGGCGTTTTTTTCCGGCGTCCAGTCCATTCGAATACGGAGATATTTCTTACAATGTGCGGCATCAGCGGGGAAATCCGCTTCGATTCTCGCCCGGCCTCCGCTTCCGCGGTCGGCTCGATGACCGAAGCCCTGGCGTTGCGCGGCCCCGACGGGCAAGGCGTCTTCGCCCATGGCCGGATGGCCTTCGGCCACCGGCGGCTGAGCATCATCGACCTGTCCGAAGCGGCGCAGCAGCCGATGACCGACCCCGAGTTGGGCCTCGGCATCGTCTTCAACGGCTGCATCTACAATTATCCGGAGCTGCGGGCGGAGCTGGAGGCCAAGGGCTACCGCTTCTTCTCGCACGGCGACACCGAAGTCCTGCTGAAAGCCTATCACGCCTGGGGCCGCCGCTTCGTCGAGCGGCTCTACGGCATGTTCGCCTTCGCCATTTGGGAGCGTGACAGCGGGCGTGTCACGCTGGGCCGCGACCGGCTGGGCATCAAGCCGCTCTACCTGTCCGAGACGGCGGGGCGGCTGCGTTTCGCCTCCACCCTGCCCGCCCTGCTGGCCGGCGGCGACATCGACACCGCGATCGATCCGGTGGGGCTCTACCAATACATGAGTTTCCACGCCGTCGTCCCGGCGCCGGGGACCATCCTGAAGGGTGTGCGCAAGCTGCCGCCGGCCACGCTGCTGACGCTGGAGCCGGACGGGCGCCGCACCGAGGAAACCTATTGGGAGCCGGTTTTCGGCCCGCAGCCCGGCGACGAGCGCATGTCGGAGGGCGACTGGCAGGACGCCGTGCTCTCCACGCTGCGCAAGGCGGTGGAGCGGCGTCTGGTCGCCGACGTGCCGGTCGGCGTGCTGCTGTCGGGCGGGCTGGACAGCTCGGTCATCGTCGCCCTGCTGGCGGAAGCCGGACAGACCGGCCTGCAGACCTTCTCCATCGGCTTCGAGACCGTGGGGCAGGAGAAGGGCGACGAGTTCCAGTATTCCGACCTGATCGCCCAGCGCTTCCAGACCGACCACCACAAGCTGTTCATCGACAGCAGCCGCGCCCTGCCCGCCCTTCAGGACTGCGTGCGGGCGATGTCGGAGCCGATGGTCAGCCACGACGCCATCGGCTTCTTCCTGCTGTCGCAGGAGGTGTCCAAGCATGTGAAGGTGGTGCAGAGCGGCCAGGGTGCCGACGAGATCTTTGCGGGCTACCACTGGTACCCGCCGATGATGGAGGCGACCGATCCGCTGTCCACCTACGCCAAGGTCTTCTTCGACCGCAACCGCGCGGAGATGGCCGAGGCGCTGAACCCGCAATACCTCGCCGACGAGGACGCGGCGAGCGCCTTCGTCGCCGCCCATTTCGCCCGGCCCGGCGCCGAACGCCCGGTGGACAAGGCGCTTCGCCTCGACACCACGGTCATGCTGGTCGACGACCCTGTGAAGCGGGTCGACAACATGACCATGGCCTGGGGGCTGGAGGGACGCGTGCCCTTCCTCGACCACGATCTGGTTGAACTGGCCGCCCGCGTCCCGCCGGAGCTGAAGCTGCGCGACGGCGGCAAATACGTGTTGAAGGAGGCGGCGCGCAAGGTCGTCCCCTCCGAGGTCATCGACCGGCCCAAGGGCTATTTCCCCGTTCCGGCGCTGAAGTATCTGCGCGGCCCTTATCTGGAGCTGGTGCGCGACGTGCTGAACCAGCCCGCCGCGCGGGAGCGCGCTCTGTTCCAGCCGGCCTATCTGGACCGCCTGTTCAGCGACCCGGAAACCCACATCACGCCGCTTCGCGGTTCGAAGCTCTGGCAGGCCGCCCTGCTGGAGTTCTGGCTGCAAACCCACGGGATCTGAACACCGCATGATGACGATGCAGAATCGCACCCAGACGCCTTTCCGGATCGAACGCGCCCTGGTCTCCGCCCTGATGGACGAGGACTCGCCGCGTCCGAACCGCCGGACGGGGGCGGGGCTTGGGCCGACGCCGCGCGCGGTGGTGAATTGCGGCTGGGGCCGCCTGCTGTTCGCCAACACCTTTCCCGACGTGGGTGAACTGATCGCGGCGATGCGCCAGGAGGGTCCGGGACGGCGCGACATCGCGCTGTATCTGGAGGACCCCCATGTGGCGCTGGCCCAGGCGCCGACCGAGCTGTTCCTTGACCCCTCCCACACCTACCGCCTGCGGCTCGCCGGCTTCCGGCCGGGGAGCGAGACGCGCGGCTTCGCCATCGAAACGCTGCGCGGCCGCCAGGACGTCGATGCCGTGAACCGCATCTACGGCGCCCGCGGCATGGTGACCATGGACCCGGAATTCTGCTGGTCGGAGCGTGACAGCCGCGTGCTGACCCATCTGATCGCAACCGATCCGGTCAGTGGGGCGGTCATCGGCTCGGTCACCGGGGTGGATCATGTCCGCGCCTTCAAGGACCCGCAGAACGGCTCCTCCCTGTGGTGTCTGGCGGTCGATCCGCAGGCGGCCTATCCCGGCATCGGCGAGGCGCTGGTCCGCGCGCTGGCCGAACATTTCAAGGAGCGCGGGCGCAGCTTCATGGACCTGTCGGTCCTGCACGACAACGCGAACGCCATCGCGCTCTACGAGAAGCTGGGGTTCCGGCGGGTGCCGGTCTTCGCGCTGAAGACCAAGAACCCGATCAACGAGAAGCTGTTCGCCGGCCCGGCGGTGGAGGCCAGCCTCAACCCCTACGCCATGATCATCATCAACGAGGCCCGGCGCCGCGGCATCGGGGTGGAGGTGGTGGACGCGGAGTCCAACCTGTTCCGCCTCAGCTTCGGCGGGCGCAGCATCCTGTGCCGCGAGAGCCTCAGCGAGCTGACCTCGGCGGTGGCACTGTTCCGCTGCGACGACAAGGCGGTGACCCGGCGCACGCTGCTGCGCGCGGGCCTGTCGGTGCCGGACCAGATGACGGCGGCCGGCATGGACGACAACGCCGCCTTCCTGGAGCGCCACGGCAGCGTCGTGGTGAAGCCCGCCCGCGGCGAGCAGGGCCAGGGCATCACCGTGGACGTGCGCGACGCGGAGACGCTGGCCTGGGCGATCGGCAAGGCCAAGAAGATCTGCGACACGGTCCTGCTGGAGCAGTTCGTGCAGGGCCAGGACGTGCGCATCCTGGTCATCGACTACCGCGTCGTCGCCGCCGCGGTGCGCCGCCCGGCGGAGATCGTCGGCACCGGCGACCGGACGATCTCTCAGCTGATCGAGGCGCAGAGCCGCCGCCGCGCCGCCGCCACCGGCGGAGAAAGCCGCATTCCGATGGACGAGGAGACGGAACGTTGCGTGCGGGACGCCGGTTTCTCCATGGACTCGGTCCTTCCGGAGGGGCAGACGCTGGCCGTTCGCAAAACGGCCAACCTGCATACGGGCGGCACGCTGCACGACATCACCGACCGCCTGCACCACCGCGTGGTCGAGGCGGCGGTGGAGGCGGCGCGCGCACTCGACATTCCGGTGGTCGGCCTGGATCTTCTGATTCCCGACCTTCTGGGGTCCGACTACGCGATCATCGAGGCGAACGAGCGGCCCGGTCTTGCCAACCACGAACCGCAGCCGACCGCCGAACGCTTCCTCGATCTTCTCTTCCCCTACTCCGCGGTCGATCCGCGGGCGTGACCGTTCAGGAGGTGGTATGGAGCAGGCAGCCTTGACACGGACCGGGATCGTCCGTCCGGTCATCGACATGGACTATCTGACGGGGCTTCTCCGCCGCCTGCTGGAGATCCCGAGCCCGACCGGTTACACGGACCAGATCGTCCATTTCTGCGGCGACGAGCTGCACCGGTTGGGCATCCCCTTCGAACTGACCCGGCGCGGCGCGATCCGCGCCGATCTTGCGGGGCGGCAGTACAGCCCGGACCGCGCCGTGGTCGCCCATCTCGACACGCTGGGCGCCCAGGTGAAGATGCTGAAGGCGAACGGCCGGCTGGAGGTCGTGCCCATCGGCACATGGTCGGCGCGCTTCGCCGAGGGGGCGCGCTGCACCGTCTTCACCGACAAGGGCAGCTACCGCGGCACCATCCTGCCGCTGAAGGCGTCCGGCCACACCTTCAACGAGGAGATCGACACCCAGCCGGTGGCCTGGACCAATCTGGAGATCCGGGTGGACGCCCGCTGCGAAACCCTGGCGGAATTGCAGTTCCACGGCTTCAACGTCGGCGACTTCGTCGCCATCGACCCGCAGGCGGAGTTCGACGCCAGCGGCTTCATCAACTCCCGCCATCTCGACGACAAGGCCGGGGTGGCGGTGATCTTCGCCGCCGCCAAGGCGGTGCTGGACGCCAAGCTGCCCCTGCCGGTCGATTGCCACCTGCTGCTGACCATCTCCGAGGAGGTCGGGTCCGGCGCCTCGTCGGTGCTGCACAAGGACGTGGCGGAAATGGTGACCATCGACAACGGCACCACCGCCATGGGCCAGAACAGCCGCGAGTTCGGCGTGACCGTCGCCATGGCCGACAGCACCGGTCCCTTCGACTATCACCTGACGCACAAGCTGCTGTCGCTGTGCCAGCAGCACGACATCGAGCACCAGCGCGACGTCTTCC
Organism: Azospirillum sp. UFLA03-27; assembly: GCF_059803775.1. Lineage (NCBI taxonomy): Bacteria > Pseudomonadati > Pseudomonadota > Alphaproteobacteria > Rhodospirillales > Azospirillaceae > Azospirillum > Azospirillum sp. UFLA03-27. The sequence goes on from NZ_JAUQTX010000058.1 coordinate 15,472, forward strand.
GCTATTACCGCTGCGACAGCGCCGCCGCCATCGAGGCCGGAAACGACATCCGCACGGCTCTGGTCTGCTTCGGCATCGACAGCTCCCACGGCTACGAGCGCATCCACGCGGACTCGCTGCGCTCGCTGGCCGAGCTGATCGCGCTCTACATGCAGAGCGACGTGGCGATCCCGCGCGACCGCGTCGGCATGGGACCGATGGGCGCCTTCCCCTGGCAACCCACCGCCCCGGCGAAGGTGGAGGAGTGACCCCATTCCTTCTCCCCTCCGCTCACGCGCAAATGAAGTTTGCGCTGACGCGACAGGCGGACCTTCGGTCCGCCGAAAGCGGGGAGAAGGTCAGGATGAGGGGGCGCCGAAGGCGATCCGCGTCGCTGATCGATAGTTTTCCTCCGCCCTGTCGGGCGTAAATCCACCTCACCCAAACCCTCTCCCGAGGCGGGAGAGGGCTTCACACCGCAAATCCTCTCAATCCCCCGGCGCCGGTTCCGGCCGGGGCGGCCCCAGCGGGTCGAGCGGGGTGACGGTCGGCGTCGTCTGGGGCAGCGGGCGAAAGCTCGCCTGGGCCTCGGCGGGAGGCGGCGGGCGCATCCGCGTGCGCCACAGGCCGTAAAGCGTCGCCGAGCCCGCCCCCGCGGCGATGAAGCCGAACAGCGCTTCCGGCCCGGCGAAGCCCATGGCGGCCGAGGCCAGCGGCGGCCCGATGATCGCCCCCACCGAGTTGGCGAGGATTAGGCCGCCGCTGACCGACACCACATTGTCCGGCCCGGCATGGTCGTTGGTGTGGGCGGCGCAGACCGGGTAGAGCGTGAAGGCCAGCCCGCCGAACAGCGGCGCCACCAGCAGCAGCGTTTCCTGCCGCCCGCTGCCTTCCGCCAGGATCATGCCGACGCTGACCAGCGCCAGCGCCGCCGACAGGCCGATGATGACGGCGCGCCGGTCGAAGCGGTCTGACAGCCGCCCCAGAGGCCATTGCAGCGCCACCCCGCCCAGGATCAGGGTGCTCATGAACAGCGCCGTCCCCGACACCCCAAAACCGGAGGCCGCTCCGAACACCGGGGCGAGGCCGTAGATGGAGCCGGTCACCGTCCCGCTGATGAAGACGCCGACGACGCCCAGCGGCGACGCCTCGTACAGCCGCCGCAGGCCGTAGGATTCGACGTTGGGCAGGGTCGGCGGCGTGGTCCGGGTCAGCGCCACCGGCACTAGGGCGAGCGTCAGCAGGATGGCGATCAGCATGAAGATGCGCACGCCCGCCTCATCGTCCAACTGCAGCAACTGCTGGCCCACCGCCGAGGCGGCGTAGAGCGTGACCATGTAGAGCGACAGGATCTGGCCGCGCGTCTCGTTGTTGGCCGTGCCGTTCAGCCAGCTTTCGATGCAGATGTAGAGGCCGGCCATGCAGAAGCCCTCGGCCAGCCGCAGCACGGTCCACAGCGGCACCGCGGCGAACAGGGCGTGGGACAGCGCCGCCGCTGACAGGACCGAGGCGAAGGCGGCGAAGGCGCGGATGTGGCCGACCCGCGTGATGACCCGGTGGGCGAACAGGGAGCCGCCGGTCAGCCCGGTGTAGAAGGCCGCGGTGATCATGCCCACCGCGACCGCACCGGACTCCGTGCCGGCCAGCCGCAGGCCGATGAGCGTGCTGAGCGCGCCGTTGCCCAGCATCAGGAAAGCGACCCCGAGCAGGAGCGAAAGTACCGACCGTGCAACCTGCGGCATGTGTCCGACCACCCGTTTCATCCACGAAAGACCGGCGCCGCAGCCCGGAGGCCACGGCGCCGGCCCTTGGATGGCACCCGCCGGATGGCGAATCAACCCTTGTAATTCGTGGATTCGGTGGCGTCCCAGCCATTCCACAGCAATGCAGAAGAGGTACCGCTGGGGGAGCAGAGATACCTCTTCCGGTTGAGCGCTTGGTCGTCTCCGGGCGGCTTGCCCGGTGTCCGGCTATTCCGCCGGGGTGGCGATCAGCGTCTCGGGCAGGGTGTCCTTGCGGATGCGCAGGAGTTCCTTCCACTTCTTGAGGGCGGCGATCAGGATCACGAAGCCCAGCGACAGCATGATGATCGAGATGCCGGCGTTGAAGACGTTGTAGCCCTTGGCCAGCGGGTTCAGATAGACGTTGGTGATCATCCAGTAGCCGGCGTAGTTCACCGTCACGAACAGGTAGGCCAGCGGGACGAGGCAGGTCAGCATGTAGACCCGCTTCTGGCCGAGGCGCAGGATGATCGTGGCGCCGATGATCAGGCCGACCGAGGCCATGAGCTGGTTCGACACCCCGAACAGCGCCCACACCGAGTTGATGTCACCCGACGTCAGCAGGTAGCCCCAGGCCACGCAGGCCAGCACGCTCGCGGCGATCGAACCGGGGACCCAGTCGAGACGCTTCAGCGGGGCATAGAGGTCGCCACCCAGGTCCTGGATCAGGTAGCGGGCCACGCGGGTACCGCTGTCCACCGCGGTCAGGATGAACACCGCCTCGAACATCACGACGAACTGGAAGAAGTAGGAGGCCAGCGTGCCGAACCACGGGATGCGGGTGAAGATTTCCGTCATGCCGACGGCCAGGGTCACCGCGCCGCCTGTGCGGCCGTATAGGTCGAGGCCGATTTCCTGGCTGAGCCGCGGCAGATCGACGACCTGCATGTTCAGGGCCTGGAAGGCGGCGGGCGAGGAGTTGATGGCGAAATAGTCGGCCGGATGCAGGGAGGTGGCGGCGATCAGCGCCATGACGCCGACCACGCATTCGGCCAGCATGCCGCCGAAGGCCACGGTGCGGATGTCGCTCCATTTGTCGATCAGCTTCGGCGTGGTGCCCGAGCCGATGAAGGCGTGGAAGCCGGAGATGGCGCCGCAGGCGATGGTGATCGAGATGAACGGCCACACCGGGCCGGCCAGCACCGGGCCGCCGCCATGGATGAAGTCGGTGAGCGCGGGGAAGCGGATTTCCGGGTTGATGAAGACGACGCCGACGACGAGCGCGCCGAACACGCCGATCTTCATGAAGCTCGACAGGTAGCCGCGCGGGGTCAGCAGCATCCACACCGGCAGGGCCGTGGCGAAGAAGGCGTAGATCGGCAGGATTAGCGCGACCGTCTCGGCGTGCAGCGTCAGCCAGCTGCCCAGCACCGTGCCCTGGATGTAGGGGCCGGCGAAGACGGAGGCGGCGATGGCGGCGATGCCGACCTGCGTGGCGCCCTTGGACGAGCCGGTGATCTTCTCGTAGAGGCCGAGCGCGACGGCAATCGGGATCGTCATGAAGACCGCGAAGGCGCCCCAGGCGTTGCGTTCCAGCGCATGGACGACGACCATCGACAGGCCGGCCATGGTGATGGTGATGATGAACAGCATCGCCAGACCGGTGCACCAGCCGGCGACCGGGCCGAGCTCGGCCTTCGCGACTTCCGACAGGGACTGGCCCTTGTGCTTCATCGAGGCGAACAGCACGACCGTGTCGTGCACAGCACCGCCGATGACGCAGCCGATCAGCAGCCACAGGAAGCTCGGCAGATAGCCGAACTGCGCGGCCAGCACGGGGCCGACCAGCGGGCCGGCGGCGGCGATCGCCGCGAAATGCTGGCCGGCGTTCACCCACTTCTTGGTGGGAACATAGTTTCGCCCGTCGGCCAGGATGTGGGACGGCGTCACCTCGGAATCATCGGCACGGAGCACCTTGCGCACAAAGAACACGCCGTAGAAGCGGTAGCAGAGGGCGAGGATGCAGAGTGTCGCGATCACAAATGTTAGGGCGTGATCCATGACAGCTCTCCTTGGAAGGAACTGCCGTCACGTTAGGCCGGGTTTCATCCTCCGTGTGGTGCTCTCCCCGGAGCGGCGCCAGGGCGTGGCGAGCGGTCGGAAAGCGGCGGTGAGTGGCGGGGGATTTTACAAACCCTCTCCCCTCCGGGGAGAGGGTGGCCCGCAGGGCCGGTGAGGGGGTTGCGCTTTTGCCGGACGCACCGCCACGCGCAACCCCCTCACCCTAACGCTCTCCCCAGAGGGGAGAGGGAATAGCCAGGACATTCACCCGATGCCCAGCCGCTCCTTCAGCGGGCCGAGGAAGCGGCGGCTGACCGGGATGCTTTGGCCGCCCAGCGTCTGGATTTCCGCCAGACCGTTGTCGATCAGGCGGATTTCCCGGATGCGGTCGGGGTTGACCAGATATTGCCGGTGGCAACGCACCAGCGGCGTGCGCTCCTGCAAGGTCAGCAGGGTCAGCTCGGTGAAGCGCTCCTCGCCGTCGGCGCCGACGACGAAGACGCCGCTCGCCTTGGAGGCCACGCATTCCACCTCGTCCAGCTTCAGCAGGGAGATGCGGTTGTGGCCGGTGCAGGGGATCAGCCGCAGCGGGGCGGCGTCCTTCAGCACGGCGAGGTCCTGCGGCGCGCGCTCACGGCGCAACCGTTGCAGCGTCTTGGCCAGCCGGGCCGGGTCCGCCGGCTTCAGCAGATAGTCGAAGGCGTGCTCCTCGAAGGCCTGGACGGCGTATTCGTCGTGGGCAGTCAGGAAGACGATGCGGGGCATCCGCTCCGGGTCGAGCATGCTCAGCATCTCCAGCCCGCTGACGCGCGGCATCTGGATGTCGAGGAAGACCACGTCGGGCGGCTGGCGGTTGATGGCGCCGATGGCCTCAATGGCGTTGGCGCATTCCCCGGCGACCTGGAGGTCGGGGAACTCCTCAAGAAGGCGCCGCAGCTCCTCGCGGGCCAGCGGCTCGTCGTCCACGATCAGGACGGTCATCATGGCGCGGTCTCCGCGACGGCAGGGATGTCCAGGGGAAGGCGCAGGGTGATGCGGGTGAAGACGTCGGCCTCGCAGGCGACATCCACCCCGTAGCCGTTGCCGAAGCGGTTGCGGACGCGGCGGTCCACGATGGACATGCCCAGCCCGTCACCGCCCGGCCGCTCCTCGTAAAGGCCGGCGTTGTCCTCCACCGCCAGCAGCAGGTCGCCGCCCTCCCGCCGCGCCGCGATGCGGACATGGCCAGGGCCGAGGAGTTGCGAGGTGCCGTGCTTGATGGCGTTCTCAACGAGTGGCTGGAGCAGGAAGGCCGGCAGCCGGGCGTGGCGCAGTTCGTCGGGCACGTCGATCTCCACCGACAGGCGCCCGGTGAAGCGCGCCAGTTCGATCTGGAGATAGGCGCTGACATGCTCCACCTCGTCGCCCACCGTGGCCTCCTGGCTGGGGCGCTTCAGGTTCTTGCGGAAGAAGACCGATAGGCTCTGCACGAGTTGGCGTGCCCGCTCCGGGTCGTTGCGGATGACCGCGGAGATGGTGTTCAGCGCGTTGAATAGGAAATGCGGGTTGACCTGGGCATGCAGCAGCTTGATCTCCGACTGGGCGAGCAGCGCCTTCTGCTGTTCGTAGCGCCCGGCAAGGATCTGGCTGGACAGCAGCCGGGCGATGCCCTCCCCCAGCGTGCGGTTGATGGTGGAGAACAGCTTGGTCTTCGGCTCGTACAGCTTCACGGTACCGATCACCCGGTCGTCTTCCCCGACCAGCGGGATCACCAGCGAGGCGCCCAGCCGGCAGTTCGGGTGGATCGAGCATTTGTAGGAGACCAGATTGCCGTCGGCGTAGAGCACCTGGTTGTTGGCGATCGCCTGATAGGTCTGGGGCGAGGTGATCGGCGTGCCCGGCAGATGGTGGTCGTCGCCGACTCCGATGAAGGCCAGCAGCTTCTCGCGGTCGGTGATGGCGACGGCGCCGACGCCCGTCTCCTCGTAGATGATGCGGGCGACCCGCATGCTGTTCTCTTCGTTGAAACCCTGCCGCAGCACGCCGTCGGCCCGCGCGGCGATCTTCAGCGCCTTGGCGGAGAAGGCGCTCGACTGCTTGTCGATCAGGGCGCGGCGGTCCATCAGGATGCGCATGAACAGCCCCGCCCCCAGCGTGTTGGCGACGATCATCGGCAGAGCCACCACCTCGACCAGATGGACCGCCGCCGGGAAGGGCTTTGCCACCAGAAGGATGATCAGCATCTGGGCGATTTCCGCGACGAGTGTGACAGCGCCGACGCGCAGCGGGTCGAACAGCGGCTCGATCCGGCCCTGGCGCACGAAGTGGCGGTGCACCAGACCGCCGATCAGCCCCTCCGTCACCGTGGAGACGGCGCAGGCCACCGCCGACATGCCGCCCAGCGAATAGCGGTGCAGCCCGCCGGTGAAGCCAACCGCCAGCCCCACCGACGGCCCGCCCAGGATGCCGCTCAGCACGGCCCCGATGGCGCGGGTGTTGGCGATGGAATCGTCGATCTGCAACCCGAAATAGGTCCCCATGATGCAGAACATGGAGAAGATGACGTAGCAGGCCAGCTTGTGCGGCCAGCGCACGGTGAGGTGCATCACCGGCAGGAACAGCGGCGTCCGGCTCAGCATGTACGCGATGACCAGATACACGCACATCTGCTGGAGCAGCAGGAAGACGAGGCTGAGATGCTCGACGGTCATGGGGGCGGACGGCGGGTGGCGGGCGGCGGGATTGCCGGCCCGCAGGCTACCCCCGCCCGCCATGCCGCGGTATGATTCCAATCAATGGATGCGGCCGGAGTCCCAGGACCGCTGCGATGGCTCTATGCGGCCAGCGCGGGCGCCTGCTGCACCGTTGCCAGCACGGTGCCGGTGTTGGCGGGCGGCAGGCGCAGGCGGCTCGCCAGCCCTTCCAGGGAGTCGTGCAGGCGCCGGCAGGGGGTGCCGTCCTCCCCCGGCTCGTAGATGCCGACGAAGGGCGCACCCGGCTGGTTGGGGTCGAGGTGGAGTTCGACGATGTGGGTGCGCGACGTGCAGCCGCGGATCAGCGGATCGGCGGGAATCACCGTCCAGCCGCGCCGCAGGCAACGTTCGGCCAGCCCTTCCAGATAGAGCGAGGCGGACGGAACGCGCTTCAGCGCCTTCAACTCGGCGATGAGTTGGCGGACGTTGTCCACCTGCTCCAGGAAAAGGCCGGCGGCGTGATGCGTGTCGCGGATCACGAGTTTCAGCATGGGTTGGAACCTCCTCTGCGCGCACGGCTCCGTCACCCGCGGGGACGCATCGGCGGCCTTCGCGGCGCCACGCCCGTTGGGCGGAAGCCTGCGCGTTGTGCGTTTGGGTGGGAAGCGTCGGACGGGACGCGGTTCCGTTATTCGGCCGCGCCCAGGTCCGTGCCGGTCAAATCCGGTTCGGGCCGTTCGGCCACCGTCACAGGCGGTTCGGACGCCGGTTTGCGGTCGGGGTAAAGCGCGGCCACCATCTGCTCCAGCCGGTGCCGCAGCGAGCGGTTCGGCTGGTCGGAGGGCCGGGCTTCGACGCGCACGTTCACCACGCCGTCCTCGATCATGCCCAGTTCGCCGGCGGCCTTCCGGGACAGATCGATCACCCGCCCTTTCACGTAGGGGCCGCGGTCGTTGATCACGACCTCGACGCTGCGCCCGTTGTCGGCGTTGGTCACCGTCACCCGGCTGCCCAGGGGAAGCCGGCGGGACGCGGCGGTCAGCCGGTTCTGGCTGAATCGCTCCCCCGACGCCGTGGTCCGGCCGTGGAAGAAATCGGCGTAGTAGGACGCCTTCCCCTTGTGAACATAAACCGGTTCGATATCCGAAACGACCGGCGCCGAGTTTTCCTCAAACTCGACATCCTGCAGAATTGTGTCCTGCGGCACTGGCGGGACGGAGGCAATCTGTGCACCAGTCGAGCATGCTCCAACAGAAACAGCACAGATGGCGAGCGCAACACAGCCATACCGCACTCTTTTTCTCCCCCGTTGTTGTTCTGCGGCAACGGTTGCGGAATCTCTCCATCCTGTCAATCCGCGAATCCACACCTATGCTGTGACAGGATTGCGCCTTAATATTCTTTAACGATTTTACTTTGACCTTATCATGACGGGTGCGAGCCGGTTCGTGTGTTTCATTTGTAGCGATTGAATTTTTGCCCATCCTGGAAATTCCGCCAGTCATCCTCAGCCTATAACCCGGCGTGACCGCAGGCCCGCGAGTGCGAGGAAGGAATTTCCCGGAATCCCCACAAGATACTGAAAATTCGCTGGAAATTTTCCATCGCCCAATGCTGATGATGCCGTCTGTTCCATTGAACACGGACAAACGCCTTGTCATAAGTACTGGCTGATTGAAAGACGAACTCCGATCGTTTTCACCAAACATCATCGAAATTCCGAACGAATTTAGCGAAACACCGGTCCACTCAAACGGAGTGCGCGGACATGAGTGAGTTTCGGATTCCCGCCCCTGGCGAAATTGGGGACGGGCTCGGCGACGATCGATCACCCCTCGATGACGTCTCGGGCTTCGATGACGTTTCAGGCCCGGCGATGGAAACGGCCGGCCGGACGACGGGCGGCGCCGGCGATCCGCTGTTCGTACGGGCGTTCGACAGCGGGCGCCGCTGGGGCGTCCCGCCGGACGGTGCCGCGACGGCGCCCTACAGCCTGACCTACGGCTGGGTCGTGGATGCCGGCATCCGCTACGTGCCCGGCTTCCGTCCGCTCAACGACAGCCAGAAGGCCATGGCGTTGCAGGCGATGGGGGAGTGGAGCGCCGTCGCCAACCTCGCCTTCGTGGAAACGGCGGCGCCGATGACCGCCAACCTCCAGTTCCATATGAGCCAATTGGACGCCTTCGGCGCCTCCGGCATGGCCTACTACCCCAACCCGGCGGGCTCCTACATCTACCTCGACCCCGAATCGGCCGGTTACCGGACCTATGTGCACGAGATCGGCCACGCGCTGGGCCTGAAGCATCCCGGCGACTACAACGGCACGGGCAGCGGCACCCCGCCCTTCCTGCCTCCGTCCGAGGACAACCGGACCAACACGATCATGTCCTATTACGGCGTCTGGCCCGGCGGGCTGGGCGTCTATGACGTCGCCGCGATCCAGCGCCTCTACGGCCCCAACCCCGCCGTGCGCTCGGGCGACGACCTGTATCTCCTGACACCGGGGGCGCCGGGACGCTACCTCTGGGACGGCGGGGGCAACGACACCCTGTCCGCTGCGGGGGCGGACGTTCCTGTCACTGTCGACCTGACGGGCGGCTGGGGATGGTTCTCGGCGCAGGCCCCTTCGATTCTCGCCCAGAACCAGTTTTTCGTCGGCTACGGAACCCGCATCGAGACCGTCATCGGAGGATCGGCTGGCGACCGCTTGACCGGCTCGCCCTTTGCCGACACGCTGATGGGTGCCGCGGGGGACGACACGCTGGCCGGTGGAGGCGGCGACGATCTTCTCGACGGCGGAACCGGCACCGACACGGCCTTCTACAACTTCCCCTCCGCCAACGCGTTCGTGACCAGCGATCCATTGGGGAGCGGAGCGGACCTGACCGTCACCGGCGCCGGTGGCGCCGACCGGTTGCGCGGCATCGAACAGCTGGTCTTCGCCGACCGCACGGTCTCCCGGCAGGAGGCCGCAGCCGCCCTGCCCCGCGCCGCGTCGGACCAGCGCGCCATCGTTCAGGATGGCACCATGAGCTACGAGGTGCGGATGGCTGCCTATTCCGGCCCGGTCGCCGGTCTGAAGAACCAGTTCCTGGGAACGGCCGCCGCGGAAGCGGTCGTCGGCAGCGACCAGGGCGATTTCATGAATCTGCTCGGCGGGAACGACGCCGCGCAGAGCGGAGGCGGAGACGACGTGCTGGACGGCGGCTCTGGCTCCAACTTCCTGACCGGCGGAGCCGGCACGGACACCTTCAACGTCGATGGTCGGGGCGAAGGCGTCACGTGGTCCACCATCACAGACCTGCAACCGGCGGAATGGGTTGTCGCCTGGGGCTGGACGGACACCCTCTCCAAACTGACCTGGGAGGATCTGGCGGGCGCCACCGGCTATCAAGGGGCCACCGCGCGAATCGACCTGGACGGCAACGGCGGCACCGACCTCAGCCTGACCTTCAGCGGACAGCCCCCCGGCGGGTTGCTCGCCATGCCCGGACAGGTGGGGACCGACAGCTATCTTGCCTTCCGGATCGGCTGACCGCATTCCGCAGTTCGAAAAAACGGCCGGATCGACTGCAGCGCCACGCCGATCCTGGCGCATCCTCAGCGCAATCGCCGAGCACGGAACGAGGAGGGACCCACGACCATGAAGCAGGTGATGTTCGTCGAACTTGGCATGGGCGCCGATCTGCACGGTCAGGACGTGACCAAGGCCGCGGTGCGCGCCGTGCGCAACGCCATCGAGCGCAACTCCATGCCCGGCATGCGTGCGCTGGTCGATGGCGACACCAGCCGGATGCAGGTCCGCGTCCATCTCGCCGTTCCTGCGGACGCCGACCGACTGGACCTGGAGGCCGTGCGGGCCGTCTTCCCCTATGGTCAGGTGTCCTTCAACGTGGTGTCGGGCGGCATGCTGGCGCCCAGCGGCATCTTCCTGGCCGACAAGAACGACCGCAACGAGATGATCTACATCGTCAACGCCGCGGTGGAGGTCGGTATTTGAAGTCTGGGGATTGAGGTTTGGCGCTTGAGTGCGGAGCGGTTGCCCCAGCCCCCCGTTTCGTGCCAGCGTCGGGGCATGAAGCGCGCGCTCCGAACCGCCCTGATCGCCGTCGGCATCCTCGCCGGCGGCCTCGTCACTCTGACCGTGGGGGTGGTGGCCGCCCTGCCCGTGATCGCCGACCATATCCCGCTGGAACTGTCGCGAGTCGTGATGAGCGACGGGCGGCGGCAGGTGGAGATGCAGGGTATGGTCCATGTCGCCAAGCCGGACTTCTACAGCGCGATCGCCCGCCACATCGCGCAGCGGCGCCAGGAAGGCTGGCTGGTCTTCTACGAGGAGGTCCGCCCCGACGCTTCCTCCAACCCCGCCGGGGTGGCCGACGTGCTGCGCCGGCTGGGGGCGGACTGGAACCCGGACAGCAAGCAGCATCCCTACGAGATGATGGCGAGCCTGCTCGGCGACGGGCTGGTGCTTCAGGACAACCGCGCCCTGATCGGCCCGCCGGGACCGGACGCCCGCAACGTCGACGTCACCCTGTCGCAACTGCTGGCTGCCCTGCCCCCCGACGATCCGGACGAGGCCGATCCGGAAACCATCGATCTGGCGCAACTCCGGGACGAGTACGACCAACTGCCGGGCTGGGTGCAGCGGCGGGTCCAGGCCGCCATCCGCATCATGCTGGCCACCACCGCGTCGGGCGCCATGGTGCGCGAGGCGCTGCCGCCCGCGCTGACCACCCTTCGCGAGGACAAGGTGGTGGCGGCGATCAAGGCCGAACCGGACCGCAACATCCTGATCCTCTACGGTCAGGTCCACATCGGCCACATCCAGACCATGCTGAAGGACGCCGACGCGCGGTGGCGGACGGTCTCCTCGAAGGCGATCCAGGCGTTCTGAACCGCGCTGGTCACCCGCACTGGTCACCCGATGCGGATCACCAGATTTTGCGGGCCAGCTCCTCGCCGCGGGCGGTGAGTTCCGCGAAGCGGCGGCGGGCCTCATCCTCGGCATGCCAGTCGCTGGGGGCAACGACGGCTTCGGCGGCATCCGGACGGTCCGGCGCGCTGGGACGGTCCCCCGCCTCCCCGTGGAGACCGTAGATCTGGCCGTCGCGCGCCTCGATCACGGCGTAGCGGCCGTCCCGCTCGACGAGCCGGAAGCTGCCATGTTCCGATACGGTCCGGACCTTGGGCATCGCAATCTTCCCTTGCGGTTCACATGTCACGCCGTGAACAACCGGCGTGCCGCCCATTTGTCGCATAGCAGCAATATAGCACTTTATGGGTGCAAATGAGAGTCGTTCGCACTATACAGGAAGGAAGTCAGCCGCAAAGAAGTTCGAACCGCCAATGTTCACAGCGCTTCACACCCGTTCCATCGCTGCGATGGCCGCCGCCGGCACCTTCCTGTCGAGCGGAGTTGGCTGGGCGCAGGGCACCCCCGCAACCAACGGCGGCACTCCCGCGGCACCGGCTTCCACGGCAGCGCCCATGACGGCGCCTGTGACGGCGCCTGTGACGGCGCCCGCCGCCGACGCGCTGGCCGCCCCGCTGGCGGCGCCGGACGCTGCGGCGGGAGCCGCCGCCGGACTGGAGCATCTGACCGCCGCGACGGCGACGCTGCCGCACGACCTGTCCCCCTGGGGCATGTTCATGGCGGCGAGCCCGGTGGTGCAGGCGGTGATGGTCGGGCTGGCGCTGGCCTCGGTGGCGACCTGGACCATCTTCCTCGCCAAGTCGGTGGAGCTGTCGAAGGCCAAGCGCAAGGCGCGGGCCTCCCTGGCGGCGCTGGAGCAGGCGCGTTCGCTGACCCAGGCGGCCGAGAGCATCGGCTTCGAGAAGACTCCGGCCACCGCCTTCCTGCGCGCCGTGATCGCCGAGGCGCACCAGTCCGCCGACGCCCCTTCGCAGGAGGGTCTGAAGGAACGCGCGGCCTCGCGCCTGGAGCGGATCGAGGCGGCGGAGGGGCGGCGCATGATGCGCGGCACCGGCATCCTCGCCAGCATCGGCTCCACGGCCCCCTTCGTCGGGCTGTTCGGCACGGTGTGGGGCATCATGGTCAGCTTCATCGGCATCGCCAAGTCGCAGACGACCAACCTCGCCGTGGTGGCGCCGGGCATCGCCGAAGCGCTGCTGGCGACGGCCATCGGCCTCGTCGCGGCCATCCCGGCGGTGGTGATCTACAACGGCTTCGCCCGCTCCATCGGCGGCTACCGCGCCCAGCTCGGCGACTCGTCGGCAGCGGTGCTGCGGCTGCTGAGCCGCGACATGGACCGCCGCGCCCTGCCGCGCACCGTGTCCAAGGCGGCGGAGTAAGACCATGGCGGCGCGTCTGGACGACGGCGACGATCTCACCGAGTCGCACGACATCAACGTCACGCCCTTCATCGACGTGATGCTCGTGCTGCTCATCATCTTCATGGTGGCAGCCCCGCTGGCGACAGTGGACGTGCCGGTGGACCTGCCGGCCTCGACCGCCCAGCCGCAGCCGCGGCCTGACAAGCCTCTGTTCCTGACCATCCAGGCCGACAAAAGCCTGTCGGTGGGCGACACGCCGGTGGCGCGGGAGTCCCTGGCGGCGGCGCTGGACGGGGTGACGAACGGCGACAAGGGCGCCCGCGTCTTCCTGCGCGCCGACCGCAGCGTGGATTACGGCGCGCTGACCGAGGTGATGAACGCGCTGCGCGCCGCCGGCTATCTGAAGATCGCCCTGGTCGGGCTGGAAGGCGCGGCCGCGAAATGAGCGTGGCGACGTTCGATCCCAACGACCTGCCGGACGGCGAGGAGCGCACGGCACCCGCCCTGGCGCGCTGGGGCGGCAGTCTGGTGGTCGTGCTGGGCGCCCACGCCCTTCTGGCGCTCGCCGCTCTGTCCTGGCACGTCGCGATGGAAGAGGCGCCGGCTGCGCCGCCCGCGGTGATGCTTGACCTGCCGCCGATGCCGGAAACGCCGGCCGCGGAGCCGCCGCCGACCTGTCTCTTATACACATCTGACGCTGCCGACGATTATACGC